>JASEER010000018.1:0-47842 GCA_030019475.1 Thermoanaerobacterales bacterium
CCTCAACTCAATTGTTCAGACCGAGTTTCCAACTGAATTATACGAGGGGTCAGGCCCCTTACTTAAAACTAACTTAGAGACCTTTTAAGTAAAGTGCCTGACCCCTTACTTAAAGAGGAGGTGTTCATCTTGGCCATCGACCTCGACGACGTCCGGGCGCTGGAAGCCCTCGACAGCATGGGCATGTTCCGCGCCGCCCGGGAACTGCCGGAGCAGTGCCGGCGCGCCCTGGACCTGGCGGCCGACGTGCCCCTGCCGGAAGGCCCGTTCGAGAACATCGTCGTCACCGGCCTCGGCGGCTCGGCCATCGGCGGCGATCTCCTGCGCGTCTGGGCCGCCGGGCGCCTGGAGATCCCGGTAATCGTCAACCGCGACTATACCCTGCCCCGCTTCGTGGGGCCCGGCAGCCTCGTCTTCGCCGTCAGCTTTTCCGGGAACACCGAGGAGACCTTGAGCGCCTACGGCGAGGCCCGCGCGCGGGGGGCGGCGGTCGTCGCCCTGACCAGCGGCGGGAAGTTGGCGGCGCGCGCGCGGGAGGACAGGGTTCCCCTCATCACGGTCCCCGGGGGTATCATGCCGCGCTCGGCCACCGGTTACCTCTTCCTGCCGACCCTGGTCGTCCTGGAACGGTTGGGCCTGGTCGCGGGGATTGCGGCGGAAGTGGAAGGAATGACCGCCCACCTTCAAGAACTTACAACAAGATACGGGGTCGAGACACCCCTCGCCGATAACCAGGCGAAGCAGTTGGCGATGGACTTCGAAGGGCGCCTGCCGGTCATCTGGGGGGCGAGCGGCACCACCGAGGTCGTCGCCCAACGCTGGAAGGGGCAGATCAACGAGAACGCCAAGGCCCCGGCCTACTGGAACGTCCTGCCCGAGGCCAACCACAACGAGGTGGTCGGCTTCGAGGCGCCGGCCGACCTCCTGAAGAGGATCTGGCTGGTCTTCCTGCGCGACCCGAACGACCACCCGCGGGTGCGGCTGCGCTTCGCGATCACCAGGGAGATGGTCGGCACGGCCGCCGGGGTTTCCGAGTTCGAGGCCGGGGGCGAGGGGCGCCTGGCGCGCATATACTCCCTCATCTATCTCGGCGACTACGCCAGCCTTTATCTGGCGGCCCGGTACGGGATCGACCCCGGGCCGGTCGCGGCGATCGACCGCTTAAAGGCCGCACTTGTGAGAAGTGAGATGTGAGAAGTGTGAGGTGAGGGGGCGGACCCCTTACTGAAGACGCCGGCCGGGCCGCACCCCGGCAGTGAGAGCTTTGGACCCTTTTTCTGGAGGTTTTCCGGATGACTTCCCCCCGCCTGGTGATCATCACCGGCCTTTCGGGGGCCGGCAAAACGCTGGCCGTCCGCTCGCTTGAGGACCTGGGCTTCTTCTGCGTGGACAATCTCCCGCCGCAGCTGATCCCCAAGTTCGCCGAACTCTGCGCGCAGACGGCCGGCAAGATCAACCGCGTCGCCCTGGTCATCGACGTCCGGGGCGGGGAGTTCTTCCGGGACCTGGTGGAAGTCCTGAAGGACCTGAAGCAGCAGGGTGTGCCCTACACGATCCTCTTCCTGGAGGCCAGCAACGAGGCGCTGGTGCGGCGCTTTAAGGAGTCCCGCCGCCCGCACCCCTTGAGCCCGTCGGGGGAGATCGTCGAGGGGATCACGGCCGAACGCGCCCAGTTGCGGGAACTGCGCGGACTGGCCCACAAGATCATCGACACCTCCAACATGACGGTGAACCAGCTCAAGTTGGAGATCGCCAACCTGTACGGGGACACGGCGGACCAGGAGCGCCTGGCGATCACGGTCGTCTCCTTCGGTTATAAGCACGGGATCCCCCTGGACGCCGACCTGGTCATCGACGTGCGCTTCCTGCCCAACCCGCATTACATCGCCGAACTCCGCCCGTTGACCGGCCACGATCCGCGGGTACGCGACTACGTGTTCGGCTTCGATATCACCCGGGAGTTCCTGGAGCGGATGGTGGATATGCTGGAGTTCCTGATCCCGCATTACGTCCGGGAGGGGAAGGCCACTCTGACCGTGGCCGTCGGGTGCACGGGCGGCATGCACCGTTCGGTGTCCCTGGTCAACCGGCTGGGCGAACTGCTGCGGGCGCACGGGCACCGCGTCGCGGTCCGTCACCGCGACCTGAACCGGGAATAAATCAGCCCCCGGTCGACTAAGATCTTAAAAAACCCCACTCCGTCAAATAGTAGGACATATTTGGTACCATTGTGCTATAATAATAAAACAGCGGAGGCCCGATTGGGTTGACCTTTTCCGTTTCCACCAAGGATGAGCTGTCCCGGGTGTTCGGGCGGCCTTGTTGCGTTCTGGCTGAGATCTCCGCCCTGGCGCGGGTCGGGGGGCGTCTTGGGATGGCCGGGTCACAGCCGGCTTCCCTGGTGATCGTCTCCGAGAACGCCGCCGTGGCGCGCAAGGCTTACCGGCTGGCGAAGGATCTCGGGCTGCCGGCGCGGACGGCGGTCAGCCGCAATGCCCGCCTGCGCAAAAGCTACCGCTACGAGGTGCGGCTCCCGCTGGAGCCCGACCCGCAAGGGGCGATGCGGAAGCTCGGCCTGGAGCAACGGGGAATCAAGAAAAGCCTGGTCCGGCGCAATTGCTGCCGCCGCGCCTACCTGCGCGGCGCCTTCCTGGCGCGGGGTTCGGTGGCCAGTCCGCGGGGCCCCTACCACCTGGAAATTATGGTCGAGGACGAGGTCCTGGCCCGGGACCTGGCGGCCCTGATGGAGCGCCTGAGCCTGGAAGCGCGAGTCAGCCCCCGGCGCCAGGGCTGGACGATATACATTAAGGAAGGGACGCAGATCGTCGACTGCCTGAACCTGATGGGGGCGCACGCTGCGCTCCTAAGCTTTGAAGACGCCCGTATCCTCAAGGAGATGCGGAACCGCGTCAACCGGCTGGTAAACTGCGACACCGCCAACCTGAACAAGGCGGTGGACGCCGGGGTGCGCCAGCAGGAATGCATCCGGGTTATCGCGGAGGGCATGGGACTGGAGAAGCTTCCCCCCGCCCTGCGCGAACTGGCCCTCCTGCGGCAGCGCCATCCGGACGTCAGCCTGCGCGAGTTGGGGGAACTGGCCGATCCGCCCCTTTCCAAGTCCTGTATCAACCACCGCATGCGGCGCCTGGAGACCGTTGCCGCACAGCTCCGCGCCCGTGGCGAAGCACGCCGGGGGGCGCGTTGATGGTCCACCAGGATGTCCGTCTCGACCAGGTCCAGACCCACAAGCTGGTGCTGACGGCCGAACTGCGGCAGGCCATGGCCGTCCTCCAGCTTCCCGTGACCGAGCTGGAGGTCTTTGTCAACCAGCAGCTGCAGGAGAACCCCCTGCTCGAGGCCGAGGAACTCGGGGATGAGGAGACGCCCGGGCCGGAAGGGGAGACCGGAGCGGATGAGGACGGCGAACCGGACTGGTCCCAGTACTTTGAAGACGCCAGCGATACCGGGGTGACCCCGGCGCCCGACCGCGCCTGGGATCCGGTGGAGCGGGTGGCGGACCGCGGGGCGACCCTGCAGGAGCACCTGCTCGCCCAGATGCGCCTGACACCCCTGCGGCCCCGGGACCGGCGCATCGCCGCCTACCTCATCGGCAACCTGGACGGGGACGGCTACCTGCAGGTGGACCTGGAGACGGCCGGGCGTCAGCTCGGGGTGCCGGTCCCGGACGTGGAGCGCGTCCTCTCCCTGGTGCAGACCTTCCACCCTCCGGGCGTGGCGGCGCGCGACCTGGCCGAATGCCTGCGCCTGCAGTTGGTACGCCGGGGGATCGTGGATGAAGTCCTCGAACGCCTGATCGCCGAGCATCTGCCCGATCTGGCCGAGGGCCATACGGCCAGGGTGGCCCGCGCCCTCAATGTCCCGCCGGAGCAGGTGGACGCGGCCATGACCCTGTTGCGGAGTCTGGAGCCCCGCCCGGGACGGAACTTTTCCGGCCCGGATGGCACCCGTTTCCTGGTTCCGGATGTTATAATACGGAAGGTCGGCGGGGAGTACATTGTCCTGGTGAACGACCACTTCATCCCCCACCTGACCATAAACCGCACTTACCAGAGGCTCCTGGGCGAGGGCGACACGGTGACCCGCCGCTTTATCAGCACGCGGTTGACGGCCGCGCGCTGGCTGATCAGGAACATCGAGCAGCGCCGCCTGACCCTGACCAGGGTCTGCGGTGTCCTGGCGGACCGGCAGCGCGCCTTCCTCGACGGTGGCCGGGCATACTTGAAGCCGCTGACGATGAAGGAGGTGGCCGACGAGCTTGGACTCCACGAGTCCACCGTCAGCCGGGCGGTGGCCAACAAGTATGCCGAGACCCCGCGAGGGACCTTTGCCCTGAAGTTCTTCTTCGCCTCCGGCCCGAGCATGACGACGGCCGAGGCCGTAAAGAGCGTCATCGCCGACCTGGTCCGGGGCGAAGACCGGCGGCGGCCCTTGAGCGACCGGCAGATCGCCGAGATCCTGGCCGGGCGGGGTATGGACGTCTCCCGGCGGACGGTGGCCAAATACCGTGACGAGATGCACATTGCGCCCGCCGCGCGGCGCCGGGGCTGCAACACCCGGGGCACCGCGGCGAAGGAGGGGAGGCCCCTGACCCCGGGCACTAAAGAGAATTAAAAACGCAAGACAGAGATAACGTCGGCAAATACTTAGGGAAGGAGTGGGCGGTTAATGGCGGTCAAACTGGGCATCAACGGGTTCGGTCGCATCGGGCGTCTGGTTCTGCGCGCGGCGCTGGAGCGGGACGACCTGGAGGTCGTGGGGGTAAACCACAAGTCGCGGCGCATCGCGGTCACCCCCGACTACGGCCGGGCCCTGGCCCACAGCCTTAAGTACGATTCGGTCCACGGACGCCTGAACCGGGACGTGGGCGGCGAGGGGATGAACCTGCTCCTCGAGGGACGCAAGGTTCCGGTCTTCGCCGAGGCCGAGCCCGAGCGCCTGCCCTGGGGCGAACTCGGGGCGGACATCGTCATCGAGTCCACCGGCCGCTTCCGCGAGGTGCGCGAGGCGGCGCGGCACCTGCAGTCGGGGGCGAAGAAGGTCGTCATCACGGCCCCGGGCAAGAACGACGACGTGACGGTCGTGATGGGCGTCAACGAGGGGATCTACGACCCCGCACGCCATAACGTGATCTCCAACGCCTCCTGCACCACGAACTGCCTCGCCCCGGTGGCCAAGGTCCTGCATGAGCGTTTCGGCATCGTCCGGGGCCTGATGTCCACGGTGCACGCCTACACCAACGGCCAGCAGATCCTGGATATGCCCTTCAAGGACCCGCGGCGCGGCCGGGCGGCCAACCTCTCGATCATCCCCACCACCACCGGCGCCGCGGCGGCTATCGGCAAGGTGCTGCCGGAACTGGCCGGGAAGCTGAACGGCTGCTCCCTGCGCGTCCCGGTGCCGGACGTTTCGTTGGTCGACCTCGTGCTGGAGGTGGAGCGCGAGACGAGCGTGGAAGAGGTCAACCAGGCCTTCAAGGAGGCCGCGGAAGGACCGCTGGCCGGCATCCTGGCCTATACCGACCTGCCCCTGGTCTCCTCCGACTACGTCGGCGACCCGCATTCGGCCATCGTGGACGGCCCGGCGACGATGGTCACCCAGGGGAGGATGGTCAAGGTGCTGGCCTGGTACGACAACGAGTGGGCCTACGCGGTGCGGGTGCTGGACTTGGCCGCTTATATCGCCTCCCGCGGCCTAGACCGTTGAAAAACTTTGTTCCTCGCCATGCTCGCTTTTGAACGGTCTCCGGGTTTGTTCCATAACGTTGGCCCGTACTAAAAAGATGATACGACCTTGAAGGAGGTGCAGTTGTGGCCAAAAAGACCGTGCGGGACGTGGATGTCGGCGGCAAACGCGTCTTCGTCCGCGTGGACTTCAACGTGCCCGTCAAGGACGGCAGGGTGGCCGACGACACCCGTATCCGCGCCGCACTGCCGACGATCGAGTATCTGCAGGAGCGGGGGGCGCGCATCATCCTGGCGTCCCACCTCGGCCGGCCCAAGGGAAAGCGTGACGAACGCTTCAGCCTGGCGCCGGTGGCCGAACGCCTGGGCGAACTGCTCGGGCGGAAGGTGCCCCTGGCGGCCGAGGCCGTCGGGCCCGAGGCGGAGGAGGCCGCGGCCCGCCTGAAAGACGGCGACGTGCTCCTGCTGGAGAACATCCGTTTTTACCCCGAGGAAGAGAAGAACGACCCCGACTTCGCCCGCCGCCTGGCGGCTCTGGCCGACCTGTACGTCAACGACGCCTTCGGCACCGCGCACCGGGCGCATGCCTCGACGGCCGGCATCGCTGCCTATATACCCGCCGTAGCGGGTTTTCTTATGGAACGCGAACTGCAGGTCCTGGGGGGCCTCCTGGCCAATCCGGAACACCCCTTCGTCGCCCTGATCGGCGGGGCGAAGGTCTCGGACAAGATCGGCGTCCTGGAGCGGCTGCTCGACAAGGTGGACAGCCTGCTCATCGGCGGTGGAATGGCGAACACCTTCCTCGCCGCCCAGGGGCTGGACATGGGGAACTCGCTGGTCGAGGCCGACCGCCTGGACGTGGCGCGGTCGTTACTGACGAAGGCGAAGGAGAAAAACGTCGCCCTCCTCCTGCCGGTCGATCTCGTTGTCGCGCCGGACATCGAGGCCCCCGGCGAGCGGGAAACCGTGCCCGCCGACCAGGTGCCGGAGGGCTGGAAGGCCTTCGACATCGGCGGCCGGACGGTGGAGCTTTTCAAAGACCGGATCAAGAGCGCCCGGACCGTCTTCTGGAACGGCCCGATGGGCGTCTTCGAGACGGTGGGCTTCGACGGCGGCACCCTGGCCGTCGCCGAGGCCGTGGCCGAGTCGGGCGCCACGACCATCGCCGGCGGCGGGGACACGGTGGCCGCCCTGGACAAGGCCGGTTACGCCGGACGGGTGACCCATGCCTCCACCGGCGGCGGGGCGTCGCTGAAGCTGCTGGAGGGCAAGGAACTGCCCGGCGTGACCGCCTTGGGGGACAAGTGAAATTAGAAATTACAATTACCAATTACTGATTCCGGGGAGTGATACTTTGCGCCGGCCGCTGATCGCGGGCAACTGGAAGATGTATAAGACCCCGGCGGAGGCGGCCGCCTTCGCGGCCGCCTTCCGTGAAGCCGCGGCGGGGTTCGCCGGGACGGCGGAGGTTGCCCTCTGCCCGGCCTTCCCGGCGCTGGTGGACGTGTCGCGCGCCCTGGCGGGCAGCGGCATCGCCCTCGGCGCCCAGAACATGTTCTGGGCGCCCGAAGGGGCCTACACGGGCGAAGTCTCGGCGGCCATGCTGCGGGACGCGGGCTGCCGTTACGTCATCCTGGGCCATTCCGAACGCCGGCAGTACTTCGGCGAGACCGACGAGGGCGTAAACCGCAAGGCCGCCGTGGCGCTGGAGAACGGTTTGATACCCATCGTCTGCGTCGGGGAGACCCTGGAACAGCGGGAGGCGGGAGTTACGGAGAACGTAGTGACCGGGCAGGTGCGGGGCTGCCTGGCCGAGTTCGGCGGGGTGAAGATCGCCGGCCTGGTCATCGCCTATGAGCCGGTCTGGGCTATCGGCACCGGGCGCACGGCCTCGGAGAAGGACGCGCAGGAGGTGATCGGCCTCATCCGCCGTACGGTCGAGGAACTTTCCGGGGCGCAGGCCGCCGCCGCGGTACGCATTCTCTACGGGGGCAGCGTGAAGCCCGAAAACACGGCGGGGCTGATGCGCCAGCCCGATATCGACGGGGCGCTGGTCGGCGGGGCGAGCCTCGACCCGGCGGTCTTCGCCCGGATCGTTGGCGCCGCCGAGGAGGTGTACCGGCCGTGAGCCCGGGTCCGCTGGTCCTGGTGGTTCTCGACGGCTGGGGCGTCGCCGGGGACGCCCCGGGCAACGCTATTACCCGGGCGAAGACCCCGCACTGGGATTCCTACCTGGAGAAGTATCCGCATACCCTGCTCAGCGCCGGCGGGGAGGACGTGGGGCTGCCGGAGGGGCAGATGGGCAACTCCGAGGTCGGCCACCTGAACCTCGGCGCCGGCCGCGTGGTCTACCAGGATCTCACCCGCATCACCCGGGCGATCGCCAACGGCAGCTTCTTCGCCAACCCGGAGCTGGTCGAGGCCTTCGAGCGGGCGCGGCAGCGCAACGCCGCCGTCCACCTGATGGGCCTCCTCTCCGACGGCGGCGTGCACAGCCATATCAACCACCTCTTCGCCCTCCTGGAGATGGCCCGCCGCTTCGGCCAGGAGCGCGTCTGCGTCCACGCCTTCCTCGACGGGCGCGACGTGCCGCCGGCCAACGCGGGCGAGTACCTGGCGGCCCTTGAGGAGCGGATGCGCTCCGCCGGGCGCGGGGAGGTGGCCAGCATCATGGGCCGTTACTGGGCGATGGACCGCGACCGCCGCTGGGAGCGCACGGCGCGCGCGTATTTCGCCCTGACGAAAGGCGAGGGCCTGCAGGCCGCGCGGCCTATTGAGGCGCTGGAAGCGGCCTACGCCCGCGGGGAGACCGACGAGTTCGTCCAGCCGGCGGTCATCGTCCGCGACGGGCGGCCGTCAGCCACGGTCAGCGACGGGGACAGCGTCATCTTTTTCAACTTCCGCCCCGACCGCGCGCGGCAGATCACCCGCGCCTTCGTCGACCGGGATTTCCAGGAGTTCGACCGCGGGCCGTCCCCGCCGCGCGTGCATTTCGTATGTTTCACCCAGTATGACAGGACGATAGAGGCCCCCGTGGCCTTTAAACCCGAGAGGATCGTCAACACCCTGGGCGAGGTCCTCAGCCGCCACGGCATCCGCCAGCTGCGTCTGGCCGAGACCGAGAAGTACGCCCACGTAACCTTCTTCTTCAACGGCGGGGTGGAGGCACCCAACCCGGGGGAGGAAAGGATCCTGATTCCCTCGCCGAAGGTGGCCACCTACGACCTGAAACCAGAGATGAGCGCCTTCGAGGTCACCGAAGCCTTCCTGGAGAACCTCGGCCGCTTTGAAGTCGTGATCATGAACTACGCCAACCCGGATATGGTCGGGCATACCGGGCGGCTGGAGGCGGCCGTCAAGGCCGTCCAGGCCGTGGACGCCTGCCTGGGCCGGGTGGTGCCGGCCGTCCTGGCGCGGCGGGGGACCGTACTCCTCACCGGGGACCACGGCAACGCCGACCACGTGCTGGACGAGGAGGGGCGGCCCTTCACCGCCCACACCAGCAACCCCGTACCCTTCGTCCTCATTGCCCCCGAAACGGAAAAGACTTCCCTACGCCCGGGGCGGCTGGAGGACGTGGCGCCGACCATGCTGGACCTGCTCGGTATTCCCCGGCCGGAGGAAATGACCGGCCGTTCATTAATCGTCAAGGAGGCCTAGAAATGTCGACGACCATCACCGATGTCTTTGCCCGACAGATCCTTGATTCCCGCGGTAACCCCACCGTCGAGGTCGATGTCGTCCTGGAGGACGGTACCCTGGGCCGGGCGGCCGTGCCCTCCGGCGCCTCCACCGGTACCCACGAGGCCGTGGAACTGCGCGACGGCGATCCCGGCCGCTACCTGGGCAAGGGGGTCTCCCGCGCGGTGGCCAACGTCAACGCCGTCATCGCCCCGGAGATCACCGGCCTCGACGCCGTCGACCAGGTGGGGATCGACGAGGCCATGATCGCCCTGGACGGCACCGAGAACAAGAGTAAGCTCGGAGCGAACGCCGTCCTGGGCGTCTCCATGGCCGCGGCCCGCGCCGCGGCCGAGGCCCTCGGCCTCCCTCTCTACCGCTACCTGGGGGGCGTCTTCGTCCACACCCTGCCCGTGCCGCAGATGAATATCTTAAACGGCGGGAAGCATGCCGACAACAACCTGGACCTGCAGGAGTTTATGATCATGCCCGTGGGAGCGCCGAGCTTCGCCGAGGCCCTGCGCATGGGGTCCGAGGTCTACCACCGGCTGAAGGGCGTGCTCAACAAGCGCGGCCTGGCCACCACCGTCGGCGACGAAGGAGGGTTCGCCCCCTTTCTGGAGTCCCACACCCAGGCCCTGGACCTGATCGTCGAGGCCATCGAGGCCGCCGGGTACACCCCCGGGGAGGACATCGCCCTGGCCCTGGATCCCGCGGCCAGCGAGTTCTACCAGGACGGGCGGTACCACCTCAAGGGGGAGGAAAAAATCCTGACCTCCGGTGAGATGATCGACTTCTATACGGCCCTGGCGGACAAGTACCCGATTGTCTCCATTGAAGACGGGCTGGCCGAGGACGACTGGGAAGGCTGGCGGGAGATGACCCGGCGGCTGGGCGGCCGCCTGCAGCTCGTCGGCGACGACATCTTCGTCACCAACCCGCGGCGCCTGGCGCGCGGCATCACCGAGGGCGCGGCCAACGCCATCCTGATCAAGCTCAACCAGATCGGGACGATCACCGAGACCCTCGACACCATCGCACAGGCGCGCCGCGCCGGGTTCGCCGCCGTCGTCTCCCACCGCTCCGGGGAGACCGAGGACACGACCATCGCCGACTTCGTGGTCGGCGCCGGCGTGGGGCAGATCAAAAGCGGCGCCCCGGCGCGTACCGAACGCGTCGCCAAATACAACCAACTGCTGCGCATCGAGGAGGAGCTGGGGGACATCGCCCGCTACGCCGGCCCCTTGCGTTTGTGAAATCACGAGCATTAAATCGTTGTCAGCGTGTCCCCAACATGCTATAATTATCACCAAGTTGTGGAGGAGGGCCTTCCCATGCTTAAAACAGTGGTAATGGTGATCGAGGTTCTGATCGCCTTGGCCTTGATTGCGGTTGTCCTTCTGCAATCGGGCAAGAGCGCCGGCCTGTCCGGGGCCATCGCCGGCGGCGCGGAAACCTTCTTCGGCAAGAAGAAGGGGCTGGACGAATGGTTTGCCAAAGTCACGGTGATCGTGGCCATTATTTTCGGGCTACTCTCCCTGGTTCTCGTAGTCTGGAAATAGTGGCCTCCTAGTTTTGGACGCAGGCGGGAGGTGATGGTCAAGATACTCTGGCGCTGAACCGGTTCGCAATCTTTCTGGTTTCATCCTTTATAAGATCTTATGGAGGTGACCCTGTTTGTTCAGTCCGGAGACAATCCCTTATGTGGGGATCATCGCCGCCGGCGTCGGCATCCTGTTCGCCGCCTACCTGATCTCATGGGTTCTTAGTAAACCCGCCGGCAACCAGCGGATGATCGAGATCTCCGCCGCCGTGCAGGAAGGCGCCATGGCCTACCTCAGCCGGCAGTACAAGACCATCGCCATGGTCGGTATCCCGGTGGCGATCATCATTTGGCTTGGCCTGGGTTATGAGACCGCCCTCGGCTTCCTCGTCGGGGCAACCTTCTCCGGTCTCTGCGGCTACGTCGGCATGACCGTGTCGACCCGGGGCAACGCCCGTGTCGCTGAAGCCGCCAGGCAAGGTATGGGCCATGCCCTGCAGGTGGCCTTCAAGGGCGGCGCCGTCACCGGTATGATGTGCGTCAGTCTGGCCCTCCTCGGTGTGGCGGGCATTTATGCCATCTTCCAGGACCCGGTCACCCTGGTCGGCCTTGGTTTCGGCGGTAGCCTGATCTCCGTGTTCGCCCGTCTAGGCGGCGGCATCTACACCAAGTCCGCCGACGTGGGCGCCGACCTCGTCGGTAAGGTCGAGGCCGGGATCCCTGAGGACGACCCGCGCAACCCGGCCGTTATCGCCGACAACGTCGGTGACAACGTCGGTGACTGCGCCGGTATGGCGGCCGACCTGTTCGAGACCTACGCCGTGACGGCCGTCGGCGCGATGTTGCTCGGCTTCCTGCTGTTCCCCGGCCAAACCGCGTTTGTGGTCTACCCGATCATCCTCGGCGCGGCCGCGATCATCGCCTCCATTATCGGTACTTTCTTCGTCCGCATGGGCGGCGGCACCAACATCATGAGCGCTCTCTACAAGGGCATGTGGGCGGCGGCCATCCTGGCCCTGATCGCCTTCTACCCGATCACCACCGCGGTCCTCGGCACGGCGGTCTGGTTCTGGCCGGCCCTGGTCGGTATCGCGGTAACCATGATTATCGTTTACCTGACCGACTACTACACCTCCGCCGGCTTCCGGCCGGTTAAGTCGATCGCCTACGCCTCCCAGTCCGGTCACGCGACGAACATCATCTCCGGTCTCTCGATCGGCATGGAGGCCAGCGTCCTGCCCGCCCTGACCATCGTCGGCGGCATCCTGGCTTCTTATGTCATCGGTAACGGAGCGGTCGAGGGCGGCGGCCTTTACGGCGTCGCCGTGGCCTCGATGGCCATGCTCTCCATGACCGGCATCATCGTCGCCATCGACTCCTACGGCCCGATCACCGACAACGCGGGCGGTATCGCCGAGATGGCCGAACTGCCGGCCGAGATCCGCAACATCACCGACCCGCTGGACGCCGTGGGCAACACCACCAAGGCCGTCACCAAGGGGTACGCCATCGGCTCCGCGGGCCTGGCGGCGATCGTGCTCTTCGCCGACTACACGCACCACCTGGCGGACTTTGTCCCGGCCGAGCAGCTCACCTTCTCCATCAACAACCCGTGGGTGCTGGCCGGCCTGTTCATCGGCGCGTCGCTGCCCTTCCTGTTCTCCTCGCTGGCGATGGGCGCCGTGGGCCGCGCGGCCTTCGACGTCGTGAACGAGGTGCGGCGGCAGTTCCGTGAGATCAAGGGTATTATGGAAGGGACCGCGAAGCCCGAGTACGGCCGTTGCGTGGATATCGTTACCAAGCGTGCGATCAAGGAAATGATGCTTCCGGGCATCATCCCCGTCGCGGCGCCGATCATCGTCGGCCTGGCTCTGGGCCGTGACGCCCTGGGCGGCCTGCTGATGGGCGTTATCGTCTCCGGTCTGTTCCTGGCTATCTTCCAGACCTCGGGCGGCGGCGCCTGGGACAACGGCAAGAAGTACATCGAAGAGGGCAACTACGGCGGCAAGGGCTCCGACGCCCACAAGGCCGCGGTCACCGGTGACACCGTCGGCGACCCGCTGAAGGACACCTCCGGCCCGGCCATCAACCCGATGATCAAGGTCGTGAACATCGTCGCCCTCCTGCTCGTCCCGCTGATCGCCAACATCGTGCGCTAAACGCCGGAATCCAACGGAACCCCTGCTCATACGGGCAGGGGTTCTTTTTGGCGCGCCCGGCATGGGCGGTGACCAGGTTGTGAAAGGCCTCGATTCTGCTTTACAAAATCCTGCAGCCTGATTATAATGAGGCTAACATCATAAGAAAGGGTGGCTCGGAGCCACCCCGGCGGTTAACGCTGTACCACGGATGGAAACCACGAGGAGTGTACTCTGTCGAAGCAGAGTCCCTTGTGGTTTTTTTTACGGAACACCGGGCTCTCAATCTGCGATTCCAGGGGAGGAAGCATGATACGTATCGCCGTAATCGACGGCCAGGGCGGTGGCATTGGTAGGCTTCTGGTGGAAAAGCTTTCGCATGTCCTGTGTTACAAAGACGCGGAAATCATTGCTCTGGGGACAAACGCCCTGGCCACGGCGGCGATGGTCAAAGCCGGCGCCAGTGAAGGGGCCAGCGGTGAAAATGCGATCGTGTACAACGTTTCCCGGGTCGATATTATCGTCGGCACCATTTCCGTACTGGCGGCGCACGGCATGTCAGGCGAATTCACCCCGGCGATGGCCGAGGCGGTGGCGCGGAGCCCCGCGACAAAAGTCCTTTTGCACCTCAACCGATCGGGTATCGAAGTGGTCGGTGTACCCGCCGAGCCGTTGCCGCACCTGGTGGATAAGCTTATAGAACGGGTTAGAGACCTCATAAAAAAGCAGGAAGAATCCCGCTGAGTAACATCGCGAATTCCGGACACGAAGCCCGGCTTTCGCGATGTTTTATTTCCAGGATCACGACTGGGGGATGACACTCGTGAAAAGCGCGGTCGTTATTGGGCTGGGGGACCCGCTCCTGGGTGACAGGGGCGCCGGCCCGTACGTTGTGGAAGCCCTGCTCCAGGAGAGACCGGGGTTGAACATTGAGCTGGCGGACATCGGTTTAAGGCTGACCGACCTGGAAATGCACCTTTACGGAAGGGATTACGGGATTCTGGTACAGGCTCTGGCGCGGGGGTATCCCGGCGGGCATGTTTCCCAGGTGGCGTATCGGGAATTGCAGCGTTCACGACAGAGCCCGCCATGCCTGCGGCCGGTTTTGGAGAGGCTTGGTCTGATGGAACGGTTTGGTGTTATGCCGCCGGAGGTGACGTTTGTCTTTATCGAGCCGCAAATGGTGTGCGAAGGTGTGGGAATTTCGAAGAACGTACGGTACGCCATTCGGAAAGCCACGCGTTTAATAAAGAAGGACCTTGAGCAGCGTGGGTATCTATGCGCGTCGCCGGTGGTCCCCCTGCGTTACCGGTTGGAGTTGCTTGAAATGACGGTCTAGGGAGTAGAGGAAGATGTTGGTTTAATTATCAGTCGGAGAGAGGAGGGAGTAACGGCGCAAAGGTGTGGTTGATGTGGTTTGGCGGTCAGCGGTGTACGAGCCATTGAGAGGAGGAAATGATCATGACAAGCGGTCACGAGCGGGAGAAAGCGGTAACCCGGCGGGCCTTCCTGAAGCTGATGGGCGGACTTGGCCTGACCGGGTTGGCCGCAAGCTGTGGCGGTTGTTTGCACTCTCCCGTGGGGGACACCGGCGGGGAGGGGTGGATCCCCTATCAGTATGAAGCCGCCGGCACCTGGCCGGCGCAAGTCCGCGGGCGGGTGCCCATCGACCCGGCCAGCCCCGCCATCGTGCGTGACGATGAAAAATGCATCCTTTGCGGGCAGTGCCTGGAAGTCTGCCAGCACACGCAATCGGTCTTCGGATACTACGGGCTCCCCGTGGTGGATGATATCGTTTGTATCAACTGCGGCCAGTGCGCTCTGGCCTGTCCCACCGGGGCCATCAGTGAAAGAGACGATACGGAAAAGGTCCGGCGGGCGCTCGAAGACCCCGACCGGTTTGTCGTGGTGCAGACCGCGCCGGCGACGCGCGTGGCGCTCGGCGAGGAGTTCGGCCTGCCGCCCGGCACATGGGTTATGGGCCAGCAGGTCGCCGCCCTGAGGCGCCTGGGCTTTGACGCCGTCCTGGACACCAACTTCACAGCCGACCTCACGATTATGGAGGAGGCGACGGAGTTGATCAAGCGCATCAAAGGCGAGATGCCGGGGCGGCCGCTGCCCCAGTTCACCTCCTGCAGCCCGGGATAGATCAAGTTCTGTGAGTATTTCTACCCCGACCTGCTCCCGCACATCTCTACCTGCAAGTCGCCGCAGCAGATGTTCGGCGCCCTGGTAAAGACCTATTACGCGAAAAAGAGAAACATTGATCCCGCGAAGATCGTTTCCGTTTCTGTCATGCCATGCACGGCAAAGAAGTTTGAGGCGCAGCGCCCGGAGATGAACGACAGCGGGTTGCGGGATGTGGACGTCGTCCTCACCACCCGCGAACTGGCAAGGATGCTCAAACAGAGGGGTATCGACCTGACGCGGCTTCCCGAGGAGGATTACGATCCCCTGATGGGCAAGTGCACGGGCGGCGCGATTATCTTCGGCGCCACCGGCGGCGTTATGGAAGCCGCCGTCCGCACGGCCTACTTCTTCATCACCGGTCAAGAGCCGCCGGCCGGGCTGTTGAACCTGACCCCGGTCCGCGGCCTGGCGGGGGTCAAGGAGGCGGCGGTGGATGTGCCGGGCGTCGGGACCGTACGCGTTGCGGTCTGCCATGGTATGGGCAACGGGCGTCAGGTACTGGAGGCTGTGCGTCAAGGCAGGGCGCCCTGGCATTTCGTGGAGTTTATGACCTGCCCCGGCGGTTGCATCAGCGGCGGCGGCCAGCCGCGCACGGCGGTACCGCCCACGGATGAAGTGCGTGCCAGGCGCATCGCGGCTTTGTACAGCGCCGATGCCCGATGGGTGATACGGGAGAGCCACGAGAACCCGGAGATTCTGGCCATCTATCAAGAATTCCTGGAACACCCGATGAGCGAACTGGCTGAAAAGCTGCTGCACACCGAATATGTCTCGCGCGGGCGGCACCTGCACGCCCTGGATATGCGTGAGGCGACGGGTGGAAAGGAAAGGGGGTTGGCCCGGAATGCGTAAGGGCGTACTGGTAGACCTGACCAGGTGCGTCGGCTGCGGTAGCTGCGCGGTGGCGTGCAAGCTCTACAACGGCCTCAAGTGGGAGAGCGGCGCGTCGCCCATCGGCGATAAGGCGCAGCTTGGCTCCGAGAACTGGACCGTGGTCAGGAAGCATGTCGCCGAAGGCAAGGACGGCGCGGTGTGGCGTTTCGTAAAGACCCAGTGCTTCCACTGTCTTGACCCGGCCTGTGCCTCCGCCTGCTTCGTCAAGGCGATCCAAAAGACTCCCGAGGGGCCGGTTGTCTACAACGAGCGGCTGTGCGTGGGCTGCCGGTACTGCATGCTGGCCTGCCCGTTCCAGGTGCCCAAGTACGAGTGGGATAAGGCCTTCCCGGCCGTACGCAAGTGCCGTTTCTGCTATGACCGCCTGCAGGAGGGCATGCAGCCGGCCTGCACGTCGGCCTGCCCGACGGGAGCGAACAAGTTCGGTACCCGCAAGGAACTGCTGGACGAAGCGCACAAGCGCATCGCGGACAACCCCGACAAGTACGTTAACCAGGTCTTCGGCGAGAAGGAGTACGGCGGGACCTCGGTACTCTATCTGTCGGACGTTCCTTTTGACCAACTCGGCTTCCGCACGGACGTTTCGCAGGAGAGCATCCCGTCCTACACCTGGAAGGTGCTCAAGTGGACGCCGTACGTCGCCGTGGGCTGGACCGCCGTCCTGACCGCGCTCTACCTCTACACCAAGCGGCGCGCGGACGTGGAAGAGGGACATTAAGGGCGACATTAAGGTGAGATTGGAGGTACGGCTATGAGTCTGGAAAGATGGACTTTTAGATGGTCCGGGTTACGTGCGGTCGGGGTGGCGATCGTCGCCGTGTTCCTCGGTGTCGCCGTCTACCGGCTCCTGATGGGCCTGGGCGCGGCCACCAACCTGAACGACCAGTGGCCCTGGGGACTGTGGATCGGGTTCGACGTCCTGACCGGCGTCGCCCTGGCCGGCGGCGGGTTCTCCACCGCGCTGATCGTACACATCCTGCACAAGCACAAGTACCACTCGATTTCCCGCGCCGCCCTGTTGACGTCCCTGATCGGCTACAACCTGGTCCTGGGCGGACTGTTCCTGGACATCGGGAAATGGTACAACTTCTGGCGGCCCTTCTTCTACTGGGGCTACCACTCGGTGCTGTTTGAAGTCTTCTGGTGCGTCTCCCTGTACACCATGGTCCAGATGCTGGAGTTCGGACACATCGCCTTTGAGCGGGTCAAGGCTCCCAGCCTGAAGAAGCTCTTCGACGGCATCCTGCCTATCCTGTTCGTGGTCGGTATCATGCTCCCGACCCTGCACCAGCAGTCCCTGGGCAACCTCTACATCGTCGCCGTAGATCGCCTGTACCCGACCTGGTGGTCGCTGTGGATCGGGATCTTCTTCCTGACCTCCGCCTTCTTCGTCGGGCCGGCGATGTGCACCTTCGAGGGCTGGCTGGCCGCCAAGGCCTACAAGCGCGACTTCAACCATGAGGTGCCGGTCCTCGGCAGCCTGGTGAAGGTCACCGCCTGGCTGATGCTCCTCTACCTCGTAATGAAGGTCGTCGACCTCACCTGGCGGGGTGCCTGGGGCTTTGCCTTCAACGGCTCCTTCGAGGGCAACATGTTCCTGCTCGAGACCATCGTCTTCGTGCTCGTGCCGATGATCATGTTCTTCATGCCCGGCGTGCGGAACAGCGCCGGCGGGCTGCTCACCGCTTCCATCCTCACCGTGGCCGGCGTGATCTTCAACCGCATGAACGTGGTGTTCACCGGGATGGCCGGGGCCTCCGGCGGGAGCTACTTCCCGCACTGGATGGAGTGGTCGGTAACCATCGGGCTTGTCACCGTCGGCGTCCTGCTCTACTGCTTCATCGTGGAGAACTTCGCGATCTTCCACGAGGACCAGGAGAAACAGGCGGCGATCAACAAGACCCACCGGTACGGTACGGCGCAGGTCCAAGCTTAGTGCCCTGTGCCCGTACCTCATGCTGAGGTTTTCTCTCCCTCCTATTGAGGTCCCCGGCGGCTCTTTCGCCGGGGACCCCTTCATCCTTTGGGCCGAAGAGCAAAGTATGAATATTGCCAAAATTACAAAAACCTTCGCCCAAACCATTGACACTTCGGGAAGAAAATAGCTACACTATGAGAAATAGGATAATTGAATCCGTGGTTGCAGTCTAGAGTAAGTAAAGTAAGGGCCACGAAGGCGCTGGTCTTCCCTGACGAAGGGGGGATGCCTGTTTCGTGGCCTTTTGCTTACTTTTCAGGGGGGAAGGAGAGGGTTGCGTTTGCTTGCAGAAGAAGGACAGCAGGGAGACCGGGCTCCGGAAGAAGAGGAGTACCAACCGTTGATTCTAATGTTCGCCACGGAGCGGTGCGCCTATCCGTGCGCGGACGTGGCCGGGCTGACAAGAATAAGCTATCCGCCCAATATCCGGCTCATCCGGGTGCGCTGCTGTTCCATGGTTCCGCCGTCGTTGGTACTCGAGGCCTTCCGCAAAGGGGTGGACGGGATTATCATCGGTACCTGCTATCCCCAGGACTGCGCCTACGGTGGAGGAGTGGAGCGAACGCGGGAGCGAATGAAAAGTCTCACGCCCGCACTTCGTGAGATGGGGATCGAGGCCGACCGTCTGCGGGTGGAGGCCGTTTGCAGCATCTGCACCAATGTTTTTAAGCAGGTCACGGAAGAGATGACCGAGCTGTTGTCGCTGCTGGGCCCGACTCCTTACAGTCACCGGCGCGGTGAGCCGGCGGTCGGGGAGGCGTGAGAGAGAAATATGACGGCAATGAACAGTGTCCTGGTCCTTGGCGGCGGGATCGCGGGCGTACAGACGGCCCTGGACCTGGCCGGCCAGGGGTTTAAGGTTTATCTGGTGGAGAAGGAACCCAGCATCGGTGGAAGGATGATCCAGCTGCAGAAGGTCTTTCCCACCCTGGACTGCCCGAGCTGCATCTTTACGCCCAAAATGGTGAACGTGGCCAACCATCCGGGGATCGACCTGCTGACCTACGCCGAGGTGGAGTCGGTGACGCGGCGGGGGACGGGTTTTATCGTGAACGTGGTGAAGAAGCCACGCTATGTCGATGAGGAGCGCTGCGTGGGGTGCGGGTTCTGCGAGAACGTCTGCCCGGTGGACGTTCCCAGCGAGTTCGAAAACGGTCTGGGCGTCCGCAAGGCGATCTACATCCCCTTCGCCCAGGCCGTGCCGAAGGTGGCGCTCGTGGACCTGGAGAACTGCGTGCTGTGCGGGACGTGCGAGCGCGTCTGCCGCAGCAAGGCCGTGGATTTCAACCGGCAGCCGGAGACGGTGACGGTGGAGGTGGGCGCGGTCGTGCTGGCCACCGGTTTCAGGCTCTTCGATCTTCGAAGGTTGGAAAACTTCGGCGGCGGGCGGTTTGTCAATGTCATCCCTTCGCTGACGATGGAGCGGCTGCTGGTTCCCAACGGCCCCTACGGGGCGGTGGTGCGGCCCTCCGACGGAAAAATCCCCCGGCGGGTGGCCTTTATTCTCTGCGTCGGTTCGCGGAGCCGCAACCCGCGCCTCGGCTTCCCTTACTGTTCCCGTGTCTGCTGCATGTACACCGCCCGCCAGGCGCAGTCGACCATCTTGAACCTGAAAAAGGTGGCGGTGGACGTGTATTACATGGATATCCGGGCCTACGGCAAGGGGTATGAGGAATTCTACCGGCGCGCCGAGGAAGCGGGGGTGCGTTTTGTCAAGGGCCGGGTGGCATCCATAAACGAAAAGGAGAACAAGAACCTTGTCCTGCGGGCGGAAATCATCGGCGAGGATTCGCGGATCGTGGAAGAGGAGTACGAGATGGTGGTCCTGGCCCTGGGGATCCGTCCCCAGACAGAGCTTAGGCGCCTTTTCCCGGAATTGGCCGTGGACGATTACGGCTTCGTGCGGACGGTATCCCCGAAACTCGATCCGACCGTCACAAACGTTCCGGGGGTTTTCGTGGCGGGGGTGGCGGAGGGCCCCAAGGATATTGTGGACACGGTGATGCAGGCCGGTGCCGCGGCCATGCGGGTTTCCTGCTACCTCGCGGCGCGCGGGGACGGAGGGAGAGAAGCGAGTGACCGGGCCTAAGGTAGGCGTCTACATCTGTCATTGCGGGGGCAACATCTCCGACGTCATCGACGTGGAGGAAGTCACGGCTTACGCGCGCTCTCTGGAGGGGGTCGCGGTGGCCCGTAACTATATCTTCATGTGTTCCAACCCGGGGCAGGAGCTGATCGAAGAGGACATAAGGGAGGAACGGATCGACCGCGTGGTGGTGGCCTCCTGTTCGCCGCGCCTGCACGAACCCACCTTCCGCAAGGCCCTGGCCCGGGGAGGCCTGAACCCTTACCTCTTCGAGATGGCCAACATTCGTGAGCAGTGCAGCTGGGCCCACGCGGGGGACGGCCGCCGCGCCACGGAGAAGGCCAAGGATCTCATCCGCATGGCGGTGGCGAAGGCCGTCCTCCTTGAGCCACTGGCCAAAATCCGTGTGGAGTCCCGCCGCCGTGTCCTTGTGGTAGGGGGAGGGGTCGCCGGGCTGCGCGCCGGCCTCGACCTGGCCGAGCGGGGGCTTACGGTGCACCTGGTGGAGAAGACCCCCTTCTTCGGCGGGCGAATGGCGCAGCTTGACAAAGTCTACCCGACCGAAGAAGGGGCGACCGCACTCTTGCGATCCTTACTGGAACAGGTGGCGGGGCACCCGCGGATCAAGATGTACCCGTCAACCGTCCTGGATGCGGTGGACGGCTTCGTCGGCAACTGGCACGTCACCCTGAGGAGAGAGCCACGCTTTGTGAGTCAGGAGTGCGACCTGTGCGGCCGGTGCGCGGCGGTCTGCCCCGTGGAGACGGCCGACTCCTTCAACGAAGGCCTCGCCCGCCGCAAGGCGATCTACTTCCCTTATCCCGGGGCCCATCCGCCCCGCTATGCCATCGATGCGGCCGCGTGTACCAGGTGCGGCCGGTGTGCGGCGGCCTGTCCCACCGGGGCGATCAATCCGGCGGCTGAGGAACGGGTGGTCACGCTCACCGTGGGGGCGATCGTTGTCACCGCCGGTTTCGACCCCTATGAACCACGGGAGGGCGAATTCGGGTTCGGTGTCTGCGAGAATGTCCTGACCCTGCCGCAGTTGACGCGGCTTCTGGCGGCCAACGGGCCCACGGGCGGCGAGTTGCGGCTGCCCGGCCGGGAGAGAAAAGACTTAAAAAACATCGTCTTCATCGGGTGTGTGGGCAGCCGCCAGGTGCCGGGGGAAGGGGAAAGGGCCAACCAGTATTGCTCCCGGTACTGCTGCACGGCGGCGCTGCAGGCGGCGCAGGAGATGAAACGGCGCTGCCCCGGCGCGCGGATCTCCTTTTTCTACCGGGACATCCGCACTTACGGCCGGGATTGTGAGGACTACTACGAGGGCGCGTCCCGGGACGGTGTCCTCTTTATACGGTACAAGTTGCGGGAGCCTCCTGTGGTGACAAGCGAGGACGGCCGTCTGAGGGTCACGGCCAGGGACCTCCTCACCTTCGGGGAAACGGTGTCCGTACCGGCCGACCTGGTGGTCCTGGTCACCGGGATGGAGTTAAGCCGGGGAGCGAAAGAGGTGGCGGAGAAACTGAGGCTTCCGACGGGTAACGACGGCTTTCTCCTGGAGGTCCACCCCAAGCTGCGGCCGGTGGAGGTGGGGATCGAGGGGCTCTTTATTGCGGGAACGGCCCAGGGACCCAAGGATATCACCGAGACGGTCCTCTCCGCTTCCGCGGCGGCGGCCAGGGCCTCCGTCCTGCTGGGGCGGGGCTATGTAAAGCTCGAGCCCTTCGTGGCCAAGGTGCGGGCGGACAGGTGCGACGGATGCGGTCTTTGTCTCCCCGAGTGCGACTTCGGGGCTCTGGCGGTGGTCGAAGGCCTGGCGCGGGTTAACGAAGCCCTGTGCAAGGGGTGCGGCGCCTGCGCGGCCGTCTGCCCCCATCGGGCCCTCGGGGTCCGGGGTTATACCGTGGAACAAATGGCGGCGATGGTCGACGCGGCCGTGGCGGAGGGGGTGCGATAGATGGGTGATAGGGAAGGCACGGTGGCGACGATGCGCGCCCGGCGGCCGGTGCCGGAGGAAAGGCGGCGCGCCCTCGCCCGGGCCCGCGGCGAGAAAAACAGTATCGTCGCCCTGCTCAAAAAGGCGGGGGCCTCTCTTACCGTCCCGCAGATAGCGGAGGGAACGGGCCTGGCTCCGGAGAAAGTGATGCGCCATCTTGCCTCCTTGAGAAAGTACGGGCAAGTGAGGGAAGAGTTCTTGAAGAGAGACTACTACACCTATGCGGTTGTGGAGGGGAAGAAAGAAGAATGAGCATGGCGGCGCAGCCGGAATTTACGGCGGAAGTGATTAGATTGGGGGCCGCGCAAAGCCGGGCGTGTTTCAACTGCGGCAACTGCTCGGCCATCTGCCCCCTGGCCGAGACCGATTCCTTTTACCCGCGGCGGTTGCTCCGCTACGCGCAGCTCGGGGCCGGGGAGAAAATCCTTGCGAGCCCCGGGATCTGGCTCTGCTATCACTGCGGCCAGTGCACCAGCATGTGTCCCCGCCTGGCTGATCCCGGCGAGGTCATTATGGCCCTCAGGCGCTGGGCTATCGCCCGGTACAGCTGGCCGCGACCGGCGGGCAAGCTTTACACGTCCAAAATGTTCACCTTCTTCTTTTACTTGTCGGCGGCGGTCTTCTTCGGCCTGGGACTCGTTCTCTTCCACGGACCGGTGGACCGCGAGACCGTTCGCTTAAGCCTCTTTATTCCCACCCGCCTGATTGAGGTCGGGGGGGTAGGCTTGGGTTGCTTTGTCTTGGGGTGCGTGGCCCTCAGCCTGCGGCGGATGTACCGGCACCTGACGACGGCGGCGCCGGTGCCGGTACGGTTGGGGGCCGGGGATGTGTGGCGCACCTTTCTGGAGGAGGTCCTGATCCAGCAGCGGTACCGGCAGTGCGAGGACAAGACCAGGCGGTGGATGCACCTGGCCATCGTCAACGGGTTCATCGCGCTCGGTCTCACCACGGCCCTGGCCTTCATTTTTAACTCCGGCGGGGCGCCGGAAAACCTGCCCGCGCCGATCCGGGGGCTCGGCACCCTCGGGGGGATCGCTCTCTTGGGGGGCGCTCTCGTGGCCGGTTGGCGGCGCCTGGCGGGGAGGGAGGTTTTCACCCACTTCACCGACTGGACCTTCCTCACCCTGCTTTTCCTGGCCGGTCTGACCGGGCTTTTGTTGGAGGGAACGGCCTACCTGAACCTGCCCCCGGCGAGCTACACCCTTTATGCGGCGCACCTGGTCGTGGTGGCGCTCCTGATCCTGGCCGCGCCCTGCACCAAGTTCGCCCACGCCGCTTACCGCTTCCTGGCCCTCTGTGTGGCCCGGGCTCAGACCCGGGCCCAATCCGGGAAGTGAAAGCGTGTCGTCCCGGTGACGATAAAGGCGCTCCCCGGCGAGGTGTCTCGCCGGGGAGCGCCTTTTCCCGGGCGGCGGGTTCCCTTTTGTTCAGCCGGCCGTATGTTCGGCGCGCAGCCGGCGCGCCGCCTCTACCATCCGGGCCAGTGCGGTGACGGCCTCCTCCTTCTGTCGCGTCTTCAAGCCGCAGTCCGGGTTGACCCAGAGCCGCTCGGCCGGGAAGAGTTTCAGCGCCTCCCGGACAACCCTCGCCATCTCCTCGACGGTCGGCGCATGAGGCGTGTGGACGTCGAAGACTCCCGGGCCGACGTCCCGGGGATAGGCGCGGTGTTTGAAGAGTTCCAACGCGTCGCCGCCGCGGGCGGCTTCGATGGAGATGACGTCGGCGTCCAGGGCGACGATGGCTTCGATTATATCACCGAACTCGCTGTAGCACATATGGGTATGAATCTGGGTTTCGGGACGAACCCCGGCGGTGGCCAGGCGGAAGGCGCGCACGGCCCAGGACAGGTAGGATGCTTTTTCCTCTGTCCGCAGCGGCAGCCCTTCGCGGATGGCGGGCTCGTCAACCTGTACGATCGGCAGACCGGCCTTCTCCAGACCGGCGATTTCGTCGCGGACGGCGAGCGCGACCTGGTACGCGACCTGGTCCCGGTCGAGGTCTTCGCGTACGAACGACCAGTTAACCATGGTCACCGGTCCGGTCAGGATGGCCTTTACCGGCCGCGGCGTCAGCGATTGGGCGTAGACGGCCTCGGCAAGGGTCAGCGGCGTGTCGCGGTAGACGTCGCCCCAAAGGACCGGCGGTTTGACGCAGCGGGAGCCGTAAGACTGCACCCAGCCGTCGGCGGTGACGGCAAACCCCCGCAGCCTGGCGGCGAAGTACTCCACCATGTCGTTGCGTTCGAACTCGCCGTGCACCAGCACGTCGAGCCCGAGTTCCTCCTGGAGGCGGATCCATTCGGCGATCTGACCGCGGATAAAGGCCTGGTACTGTTCCTCGCTCCATTCGCCGCGCCGGCGGCGCGCGCGGCTTTGGCGTACCTCGGACGTTTGCGGGAAACTGCCGATCGTGGTCGTCGGGAACAGAGGAAGGGCAAGACGGTCCGCCTGCCGCCGGCGGCGTTCCTCAAAGGAGACGGCCCGGTCGAAATCGTCCTCGCTGAGGGCGGCGGTACGGGCACGGACGGCGGGCACCGCCCGCCCGTCGAGTTCCTCAAGGGCGCGCCGCGCCCGGTCCGAGGCCGCCAACTCGGCGGCGACCGCCCCTTCGCCCTCTCTGACGGCGCGGGCCAGGACGCCCAGTTCCGCCAGGCGCTCGTCGGCAAAAGCCAGTGCTTCGTGCAGGGCGGGAGGGAGGTGAGACTCGCCGGCGGTGGTCACGGGCAGGTGCATAAGGCTGCAGGAAGGCTGCAGCCACAGCCTGTCTTCCGGCACGTAGGACAGCAGCTTTTGTACTAGGGCCAACCCCTGGCGCAGGTCGGTCCGCCAGATGTTGCGCCCGTCCACGACCCCTGCGCCCAGCCGCTTGTCCCGGGGAAAGCCGTGCCGTTCCAGGTTGGCCAGGTTTTCCCGGCCCCCGCGCACGAAATCGAGCCCCAGGCCCTGGACCGGCAACGCCGCCAGGGACGTGTAGCGGTGTGGGGCGCCGAAGTACGTCTGGAGCATTATCCTAAGCCCGCCCAGATCCCCGGTTATCCGCCGGTAGGCCGCCGCGAGGCAGTCCATTTCCTCTTCCGTCACGTCGCACACCAGCCACGGTTCGTCCACCTGCACCCACGTCGCTCCGGCCGCCTCCAGTTCCAGCAGCAACCGGGCGTAGAGAGGCGCCAGTTCGTCGAGCGCCCGTGGCAGGTTCGGGGCGTTTTTAGACAGCTTGACGAAGGTGAACGGACCCAGGACAACCGGCTTGGCCCTGTCGCCCAGGACGCCCCTGGCGCGCCGGTAGGCCAGAAGCGGCAGGTTTATGGCCAGGGAGGGTGTCCTGTCCCACTCGGGCACGACATAGTGATAATTCGTGTCGAACCACTTCTTGAGGGCGCACGCCCGGGCGTTGGGCATACCGCGCGCCGCGGCGAAGTAGACGGCCAGATCGGAGGAGAGGTTTTGAAACCGCTCCGGCACAAGGCCGAACGTCACGGCGGTGTCGAGAACGTGATCGTACAGTGAGAAATCACCCACCGGGACAAGCTCCACGCCGAGGCGGACCTGCCGGCGCCAGTGGGCCTCTTCCAGTCTGTTTGCGCCGTCCAGCAGACCGGACTCGTCCAGCTCTCCCCGCCAGAATGCTTCCAGGAGCCTCTTCAGGGTTCGCTCCCGACCTATGCGGGGATAGCCGAGGTTGCTGATCAACATCGATAAACCATCTCCTTCATCAAACTGGAAACCCCGCCCGGGAAGCGGGCGGGGTCGGCATAAAGACACCCGGCGTCTCCCTCTATTTGCGCTCCGCAGGCGCGCAAATAGAGGGAGACGCGGAACTTTCACCTATGCCACTCCCCGCCTCTCGACCGAAGGCGTGCGGGAGCGATGACAGGCAGGCAGGTCTCCTGGCTTACGGTCATCGTCGCCTCCCGCCTTCCCGCCCGGCACTCAACCCAGAGACACAGGCGTCTTTGGTCAACCGTTACCGCTCGGTACATACAAGCTTCCGGTATTCACCACAAGCTTCCTGTTTCCCCGGGTTGAGTGCTGGGCAGTGGCTTTCTGGGGGCGACTCCTCGCTCACAGTAGCGGGACTGCTCAGGATTTGCACCTGATTCCCTCTTAGCCCCCGCCGGGGGCACCCGCCTGTCCGCTATTGCTTTGGATGCTATTCTAACACGGGCGCGTCGCCCGGTGTCAAGACCCGCCGTATGTTCGGCGGCTCTTCCGGGCCGTGGCGGCCGGCGGACGTCTTCGGGCTATGCCCATAGTCCCGGGCCACCGTCCTGCCCAAATCCTTCAGCTCCTCCTCCCACCAGGCGAAGGATGAGTCCCGGCCTTCGCCGGCGGGGCCGTTCTTGCCGGGGTATATCTCATAGTATCGCCGGTATGCGGCCGGCGTGAGGTCCGGCATCACCACGTCGGCGCCGGCCGCCAGCGCCCTCCGCCGCCCGTCCGGGTGGATGGTGGCGACGGCGGTGGTGGCCGGCAGGTGCGCCAGGGGGAGCAGGAGGCGGGTGACCGCCAGCACCTTCAGGGTCAGGTCCAGGGAACCCGGCGGGAAAGCGCCCAGCGGCGTCGCCGGGTGGGGGATGAAGGGGCCGGTGCCGGCCATCTCGACGTCCATTTTTTTCAGCAGCAGGATGTCATCGGCCAGCGTCTTAAGCGTTTGCCCGGGCAAACCCACGATGTTGCCGCTTCCCACCTGATACCCGAGTTCGCGCAGCCAGGAGAGTCGTTCCAACCGGCCGGCGAGGGTGGTGCCGGGGCGGAGGCGGGCGAACAGCGCCGGGTTGGCCGTCTCGTGCTTTAAGAGGTAGCGGTCGGCCCCGGCGGCGCGAAGCTCCCGGTAGGCCTCTCGCGTCAGGTCGCCCAGGGAGAGCGTCACCGCCACGTCGAGCTCGGTTTTCAGGCGGTGGACGAGGCGGGCCAGATCCGTCGTTTGATAAGCGGGATCCTCGCCCGCTTGGAGCACCACGGTACGGTATCCCTGGGACCGGACGCAGCGGGCGGCGGCCAGGACCTCCTGCGGCGTAATGCGGTAGCGGGCGAGGCGGCGGTTGTCGCGCCGGAGGCCGCAATAATGGCAGTTTTTGACGCAATGGTTCGAAAACTCGATGACGGCCCGCAGGTGAACGGCCTCGCCCAGGTGCCGGGCCCGCACGGCGTCGGCGGCCCGGAACAGCGCTACGGCATCCTCGCCTTCGGCGCCGAGGAGCAGAACGATCTCCTCCCGCGCGAGCGCGTGGGCCTTTGTGGCCCGCGACAGCGCGGCGGCGAACTCCGGCCGCAACATATCACTCTCCGACCGGCCCGCGGAAGCGGACCGGCGGCGCGTCCTCGCCGTCATCATCCCCTGTCGCGGCGCCGAGCGCGGCCAGGGCCGCCGGGAAGGGCGAGAGCGCCCGGTGCAGGACGCCGTGCATGCGGGCCAGCAGGACGCCGTAGTTGGCGATCGGCACCCCCGCCTGCCGCGCCTGCAGGATGCGGGAGAGCATCTCCCGGCGGTTCAGCATGCAGGCCCCGCAGTGGACGACCAGTTTGTAGTCGGCGAGGTTTTCCGGCAGCGCGCCGCCTCCCGCGCGGACGTCGAACTGCAACTCCCCGCCCGCCGTCTGCCGCAGCCAGCGGGGGATTTTGACCCGCCCGATGTCGTCCTCCACAGGGTGGTGGGTGCAGGCCTCCGCGATGAGGACCCGGTCTCCCGGCCGGAGTCTGCTCACCGCCGCCGCCCCCGCCGCCAGGGTGTTGAGGTCCCCCTTGTAGCGCGCGAACAGGATCGAGAAGGAGGTGAAGAGGACATCGGGCGGGGTATCGGCGACGGCCTTAAGGTACGCGGAGGCATCGGTCACCACGAGCCGCGGGCGCCTGACCATGCCGTCCAGGGCGTGGCGAAGCTCCCGTTCTTTGACCATCACGGCCACTCCGTCGTGTTCCAGGATGTCGCGAATCACCTGCTGCTGGGGCAGGATGAGTCTCCCCTTGGGCGCCGCCTTATCGATGGGGATCACCAGCACCACCGTGTCCCCGGGGGCAATGAGATCGCCGACGATGGTCGGCAGCGCCCAGTCCCCGGGGGCAAGCTCGATGATCTGCCGCTTCAGGTGCTCGATGCCGTCCCGGGTCAGGGCGCTCACCGCCGTCCAGGGCACGGGCAGCCGGGCCGACCAGGCGGCGAGGGGTGGGTCGGGGTACAGGTCGGCCTTGTTGGCCACGCCGATGACCGGGATTTTGCGCTCGCGCGCCAGGGCCGCCACGTCATCCTCGCACGCGCCGGGGCCCTGCGCCGGGTCGACCACCAGGAGCACCAGGTCGGTCTTCGGTAGCACCTCCAGACTCTTCCTGACCCGCAGTTCCCCGAGGGGACCCGTATCATCGAGACCGGCGGTGTCGATAAGCATCACCGGGCCGAGCGGCAGCAGTTCCATGGCCTTGGCCACCGGGTCGGTGGTGGTGCCGGGGACGTCGGCGACGATGGCCAGATTCTGGTTGGTCAGGGCGTTGATCAGGCTGGACTTGCCGGCGTTCCGCCGTCCGAAAATGGCGATGTGCAGGCGCTGGCCGCGCGGGGTCGCGTTGAGATCCGTCATTGCGGTTCCTCTCCTTCCCTGCCGGAAGCGGCCAGGCGCCGCCCGGCCGTTTCCAGCAGGTGCCTCAAGGTCCGTCTTTCCTCCGGCGGCAAATCCTCGGTTCCCTCGATGAAGGCCCACAGGTCGGGCCCCACCCGCATCGCCTCGGGGGGCAGGTAGGTTTCCTCGCCGAAACCGCCGAGATAGTGCATTCGCCGACCCAGGGCCCGCGCAAAGTAGATTTTTTTCACCCCGAAACGGGCACAGGCCCAACGGCACAATCTCTCCAGCTCCGCCGGGACATCCCCTGCATCCGGCGGGCGGGGCGTGACGGCGCCGTTACCGGCATCAGAAGTAGAGATCACGTTCCCCGGCCTCCATTCGCGTCAGGAACTCCTTCAGCCTGTCCGTCTTCTGCGGCAGGCGTTTCTCCAATTCCGCGAGGTAGCGGGTGATCGTATCCTCCCCGGCCTCCCGCGTCTCGGGCGCGGCATAGTCCAGCAGGTATTCCTTAAAGGTGAGCACGGCGTTGGGAACGCAGAAGTTCTTGACGAGCCCCTTCTTGGCGAAGGACATAAAGTGACACCCCGTGCGCCCGGCGCGGTAACCCGCCGTGCAGAAGGATGGAATGTATCCGTCGTCACAGAGTTCATGAATGAATTCGTCCAGGGAGCGGGTGTCGCCGAGCTGGAACTGCTCGCGGTCGGGGATATGTTCCCGTTCCATTTCAGCGTACCCGCCCACGGCGATACGGGAGCCGGCGTCGACCTGCGAGACGCCCAGCGCAATGACCTCCCGCCTTAGTTCCGGCCGCTCGCGGCAGGTAAGGATCAGACCGGTGTACGGCACGGCGCAGCGCAGGGCGGCGACGACCTTCTTGAAGTCCTCGTCGCCGACCCGGTACGGCGGACTGGCCGCCAGCGGCGTGTTCAGCGCCGGCTCGAGCCGCGGGAAGGATATGGTGTGGGGGCCCACGCCGAACTCACGCTCGAGGTCCATGGCGTGATAGAGGAGTCCCAACACCTCGAACCGCCAATCGTAAAGCCCGAAGAGGACGCCGATGGCCACGTCGTCGATGCCCGCCTCCTGCGCCCGGTGCAGGGAAAACAGGCGCCACAGGTACGAACCCTTGAGCGTGTTTGACGGGTGCACCTTCCGGTAGGTGCCGTGGTGGTACGTCTCCTGAAAAACTTGATACGTGCCGATGCCGACGTTCTTCACGCGCCGGTACTCTTCCACGGTCAGCGGCGCGGCGTTGACGTTCACCCGCCGGATCTCGCCGTTGCCGTTCCTGGTGGCGTAGATCTTCTCGATGGTGCGGCACATAAAGTCGACGTCGCTGGCCGGGTGCTCCCCGTAGACCACGATCAGGCGCTTGTGCCCCTTCGAGGTGAGGATCTTTACCTCGCTTTCCAATTCCTCCAAAGAGAGGGTTCTCTTGGTTATCTCCTCGTTGGTCTGGCGGAAGCCGCAATAGGCGCAGTTATTGACGCAGGGGTTGGAAATATACAGCGGGGCGAAAAGAACGATCCGGTTGCCGTAGACTTCCTCTTTGATCCAGCGGGCCGTGGCGAAGATCTCCTCCCAGAGATCGGCGTCGCGGCAGTTTATGAGGACGGCGGTCTCCTCCGGCGTCAGGCCCTTCAATTCCCTCGCCCTGGCCAGAACCTCCCGCACCTCGGCGGGCTCGGGATCGGCCTTGCGTTCCAGGAGGCGCTGAATTTCCTCGTCATTGATGAAATCCACCCGTTTTTCCGCTTCCTCGTACCGGCTGATCATCGCCAGGCGTTCCTCCCGCCAGGCTTTCTCCTCGGGTGTCAGCATGGTTAAGCCCTCCTTCTGTGCAAGACATGGCTCATCCGTTCACGGGTCTGTTCTCCGTCTCAACCAGTCGCCCCACCTCCCTTGGAACGGAAACGGCGCGCTCCGGCCACGCCGGGGGTGGTCAGCTCCTCGGGGCGCAGAACGGCCTCCACCTCCTCCCGGGTGAACAGGCCCTCGTCGACCAGCACCTCGGCCACCGGGCGGCCGGTTTCCACGGCCCGGCGGACCGACGCCGCGGCCTTTTCATACCCGATGTAGGGGACAAAGGCCGTAATGACGCCCTGGCTGGCCTCCAGCAGCTCCCGGCAGCGCTGCGGGTCGGCCTGAATCCCACGGACGCACTTGTCGGCGAGAATCTCGGCGGCGTTGGCGAGGATGGTGAGGGAGTGCAGCAAATTATGGGCGATCAGCGGCAAGAAGGCGTTCAGTTCCAACTGACCGGACGCGGCGGCCATATTGACGGCGACATCGTTGGCCATCACCTGGTAGGCCGCCTGCGTGACCATCTCCGGGATGACCGGATTGACCTTACCCGGCATGATGGATGAGCCGGCCTGCACCGGCGGAAGCTTGAGTTCGGCTATCCCGCCGCGCGGTCCGGAGGAAAGAAGGCGTAAATCCCCGGCGATCTTGGCCAGGTTGACCGCGGCGGCTTTCAGAAACCCGGAGACCTCGGCGAAGACATCGGCGTTCTGCGTGGCCTCGAAGGTGTTCTCGGCGCGCGCCAGGCCGAAACCGGTCAGCTCGCGCAGGATTTCGACCACGCGGTGGATGTACCGCCGGTCGGCGTTCAACCCCGTGCCGACCGCCGTTCCGCCGAGATTCACCTGGCGGAGGCGTTCTTCCGCTTTATAGATCCGCCACCAGTCCCGGGCCACCGCCTCGGCCCAGGCGCCGAACTCCTGTCCCAGGGTGACCGGAACGGCGTCCTGCATCTCGGTCCGTCCGATCTTCAGGAGGGAGGCGAACTCCCTCTCCTTGGCCTGCAGCGCTCCCTGCAACGCCGCCAGGGCGTGGGCCGACCGGCGGGCCAGCTTGATCGCCGCCACCCGGAGAGCGGTGGGATAGACGTCGTTGGTCGACTGCCCGAGGTTGACATGGTCCAGGGGATGAACGATCCGGTAATCTCCCTTCTCCCCGCCGAGGATTTCAATGGCCCGGTTGGCCAGGACCTCGTTCACGTTCATATTGGTCGAGGTGCCGGCGCCGCCCTGGAAGGCATCGACGATAATCTGGTCGCGCCACAGGCCTTCCGCCAGTTCCGTCGCGGCCCGGGCGATAGCCGTTCCGCGGCGGGCGTCCAGCAAACCGATTTCCGTGTTGGCCAGCGCCGCCGCCTTTTTCACCAGGGCCAGCGCCCAGATGAGTTCCGGGTGGACCGGTGTCCCGGAGACGGCGAAGTTTTCCCGCGCCCGCAGGGCGTGGAGGCCGAAATAAGCCCCGGCAGGTATGTCCGCCTGCCCCAGCGCGTCCTTTTCGACCCTTGATCCGACGGAGTTCGTCACACTGTTTCCCGACATCAGGTGCGCCTCCCCGTCAGGGCGCTTTTCACATTGACGCCCGGCAGAGCCCCCAGCTTGCCCGTCAGGGCGCCGATGGCGTCGGTGCTTCCGTCCACAATAAGGGCAATGACCGAAAGGTTCTTCTCCCGGTAGGGGATGCCCATGCGGCCGACGATGATATCGGCGTGCGCTCCCAGGATTTCATTGACTTTGGGAGCCATGGCCCGCCGGTTTTCCACCACAATGCCCAGAACCCCGATCCGCGTTTCCATCGGCGCCTTCCTCTCCTCCTTAGATACAGAAGCCCACCCGGCAAAAGGGGTGGGCTTGCCATCCCTTGCCGTCAGATAAACCCCTCCTGCGCAGGACGTCGGTATACGGTATATGGCAATAAACAGAAAAAGAACCACGAGGATTGCTCCCCGCTCGCCGGGGAGCAAAGACCTTCGTGGTCCTTTATAGTTTCTTCTATTCAATAGGGGCGGCGAACTTCCTGCCGCGGCCAAAAAAAAATTATAGACCGGCAGGATATCTTTAAGGGACCGCGAATAAGACACGTAGCGAAGCAGCGGTGGCGCGAAGCCACCATCTCTTCAGGCGTGGACGTAAGCCGGTGTGAGGTTAACCGGTCAGCGAAAAATTAATAGCGAAGAAGGACCACGAAGGTCGACCGCCAGGGTTCGAAAGACCTTCGTGGTTTTCTTTTTCCGGGGGTGGGGTGGTATAGGAAACAGCGCATGACGCACACGACCGGGTTTGGGATGGTGTGACGGTCAGGAAGGAGGAGGAGCAGGAGCATGACAAACGGTTTCGAGCCGAGAATTGTCGGCTTTCTCTGTAACTGGTGCAGTTACGCCGGTGCGGACCTGGCGGGGGTCAGCCGGCTGCAGTACCCGCCGAACATCCGGGTGATCAGGGTGATGTGTTCCGGGAGGATTCACCCCGGCTTCATTCTTAAAGCGTTGTTGCACGGCGCGGACGGAGTACTGGTCGGGGGTTGTCACCCCGGTGACTGCCACTATATCAAGGGCAATTATTATGCCGAACGGCGGATCAAGATCACGCGGCGGCTGTTGGAGTGGCTGGGCATCGAGCGCGAAAGGCTGCGGCTGCGCTGGGTGTCCGCCGCCGAGGGGGGGCGTTTTGCGCAGGTCGTATCGGAGTTCACGGCTCATTTACGAGACCTCGGCCCGAACCCCCGGCGTGTTGCGGATGAGGATTACGAGTACGAGTCCCTGGCGCGGGTGGCGGCGGCGATGGGATCGGTCGGCCGGCTGATTGCGGAGCAGGACATCTGCACAGTGGACATGGCCAAACATCTTTTGGCGTATGCGCAGCAAGAATCCTGCGCCGAGTGCGCCCCCTGCCGCGTTGGGACGAAACGCCTGCTGGAAGCCTTTGAACGGGTGTTGCGGGGCGAAATGGATGAGGACGAGATGGCCTTGTTGGCGGAGGTCGGGGAGGCGGTCGGCCATGCGGCCAAGTGCGAACTGGGGCGTGTCGCGGGCCGGGCGGCGGCGGGTGTGGCCAGGTACGGCCGCGACGAGCTTTTGGCGCACCTTGGGGGTACCTGTCCGGGTACGGTGGAGGCCAACCCGGGTTGGCAGGCCGTCATCGGCCAGGACGAATAGGTGTTGGGGAAGCCGGGCCGATGGTTGGGAGTAACGCGGAATACAAGGGGCTTTTGCGATTGTCGTCGGTAATGCGTGACCTGGTGTTCCGGGTTGGAACACAAGAACCGGGTCCGGTCGGCGTAACGCGGGAACTCCTGGATCTGGCCCGGGAGGCTTCGTGCGGCGAGTGTACCCCGTGCCGTCTGGGCACAACCCGGATGCTGGAGCTTGTCGACGGTGTTTTGCGCGGGCGGGGTGCGGCCGGGGGCGACGATCTGCTGGCCCAGCTGGCGGATACGGCGGGGATGGTCGGCGCCTCGTCCGGATGCCATCTGGGAAGGGTGATCGGCAGGTTGGTGGCGCGGTCCGTGGAGCACCACCGTTTCGAATACGAGGCCCACGCGCGGGGCGAGCGTCTTGGGATCGGAGGGGCGAACGCCCGGGCGGGGGCTACCGCTGTTTAAGGAGGCGAACATATGGGCAAGGTCGCGCTGGTCATCGACCGGCAGACGGTTGAAGTGGACGCCGGGACCACCATTCTGGAGGCCGCGGCGCGGATAGGGATCAAGATTCCCACCCTCTGCTACCTCAAGGGGATCAACGAGGTGGGGGCCTGCCGCATTTGTGTGGTGGAGGTGGAAGGACGGGCGGAGTTTGTCACGTCCTGCAACACGCCGGTGGAAGAGGGCATGGTGGTACGGACCAATACACCGGCGGTGCGCGCCGCGCGGCGGATGACGCTGGAGTTGATCCTCTCCGACCATCCCATGGAGTGTCTGACCTGTGTCCGGAACGGCAACTGCGAACTGCAGACGCTGGCGGCGCGGCTGAACGTGCGCGCGGTGCGGGTAAGCGGGGCGACCCACGCCGCCCTGCCGCCGGACGACTCCGGCGCCGGCATCGTCCGCGATCCGCGGAAGTGCGTTTTCTGCGGGCGGTGCATCAGCGTTTGCCGCGACGTCCAGGACGTGGGCGTCATCACGCTGCAGGGCTGCGGCTTCGAGGCCTTCATCGGACCGCCCGTGGGGCTGGCGCTTGCCGACACGCGATGCGTGCAGTGCGGGCAGTGCGCGCTGGTCTGTCCCACGGCGGCGATTACGGAAAAGGATGAAACGGATGCGGTCTGGGCGGCGCTGGCCGATCCGGAAAAGCACGTGGTGGTGCAGACGGCGCCGGCCACCCGCGTCACCATCGGCGACATGTTCGGTCTTCCGCCGGGGACGCCGGTGACGGGCAGGATGGTGGCCGCCCTGCGCCGGCTCGGTTTCGACGCCGTGTTCGATACCGACTTCACCGCCGACCTGACGATTATGGAGGAGGCCTCGGAACTCGTCAAGCGGCTGACCGAAGGGGGAGCGCTTCCCCAGTTGACCTCCTGCAGTCCGGGATGGATCAAGTACGCCGAGCATTTCCATCCCGAGATTCTGCCGCACATCTCTTCCTGCAAGTCGCCGCAGCAGATGTTCGGGGCGGTCGCCAAGACCTACTACGCCGAAAAGAAGGGCCTTGATCCGGCCAGCATTTTCGTGGTGTCGGTCATGCCCTGCACCGCGAAGAAGTTCGAGGCGGCCAGGCCGGAAATGGACGCGGCACAGCGTTACTGGAACAACCCTGAGGTGAGCCGTGACGTCGATGTCGTCCTCACATCACGGGAACTCGGCCGGATGATCCGGCGGGCGGGGATCGACTTCGCCAACCTGCCGGACGAGGAGTACGACGAACCACTGGGTGTCTCCACCGGGGCGGCGGCGATCTTCGGGGCCACCGGCGGCGTGATGGAGGCTGCTTTGCGCACGGCCTACGAGGTTGTTACCGGACGGGAACTACAGCAAATCAATTTTGAGGAGGTGCGTGGGCTGGAGGGCATCAAGGAGGCGGTGGTACCGCTGAAGGGGATCGATCTGAAGGTGATGGTGGCGCATGGGCTGGGCAACGCCCGCAAAGTGATGGAGAAGCTGAAGGCCGGCGAACTCAAGGACTATCACTTCATTGAAATTATGTGCTGTCCGGGCGGGTGCATCGGCGGCGGCGGCCAGCCGATCCCGACGGATACGGAAGTGAGGGCAAACCGTATCGCGGGGCTGTACCGGGTGGACGCGGCCATGGAGTACCGCAAGTCGCACGAAAACCCGGCGCTGAAGAAGCTCTACGAGGAGTTCCTGGAAAAACCCCTGGGTCACCGGTCGCACGAGCTGCTTCACACTCATTACACAGCGAGGTCGTAGCGGGGTGAAACTATTGTCCGAAGGAGGCGGAAAGAACATGTCTCTGGACAACGCCGAGGCGAAAGTTGTCACGGAGATGGCCCGTTCCCTGATGGCTCTGGTGCGCAACGAGTCATGCGGGGAGTGCCTGCCGTGCTGGCATGGGGTGAAACAGATCGCGGCCGTGCTTGACAGGATCGGCAACGGCGGCACGGTCAGCGCCGAGGATGCGGCAACGCTGGGCGAGCTGGCCCGTACCGTCGGCCAAAGCGCGAAATGCGGGGTGGGACGTATCGGGGGAAGGCTGGTTCTGGACCTGATGGCGCGCTATCCTTCGCTGTTTCAGTCCGGCGTTCAATGAGAATCTTGACGATAAAGGAGGGACGGGAAGATGAGCACGTTCGCGCTGACCATCGACGGCCTGCGGGTCGAGGTGGAGCCGGGGACCACGATTCTTGAAGCGGCGGCGCGCGTGGGGATAAAGATTCCCACCCTGTGCTATCTGAAGGACATCGGTCACGACGTCGGCGCCTGCCGTGTCTGCGTCGTCGAGGTCGAAGGAGAAAAGGAGTTCAAGACCGCCTGTAACACGCCCGCGGCGGCGGGCATGGTGGTGCGCACCAACACCGCTGCGGTGCGCGAGACGCGCCGGGTCACCGTGGAACTGATTCTGGCGAATCACCCCATGGAGTGTCCGGCGTGCGTGAGGAACGGGTTGTGCGAGCTGCAGGACCTGGCGGCGACCTTCGGCATCCGCGAGGTGCGTTTCCCCCGCACGCGGCCCGTCTACCCGATCGATGATTCCTCGGCGGCGATCATCCGTGACCCCAACAAGTGCATCCTCTGCCGCCGTTGCGTGACGGTGTGTCAGCAGGTGCAGGGCGTGAGCGCCATCGAGTTTGCGAAGGTGGACGGGGAGGCCGCGGTTGCCCCGGTACTCCGGGTGCCGCTGGCCGAAACCAACTGCGTGCAGTGCGGGCAGTGTATCCTGGTTTGCCCGGTGGGGGCCATCTACGAACGCGACGAGACCGGCAGGGTCTGGGCGGCGCTGGCCGATCCGCAGAAGCACGTGGTGGTGCAGACGGCGCCGGCGACGCACGTCTCCATCGGCGAAATGTTCGGCCTGCCGGTGGGAACCGACATCACCGGGAAGATGGTGGCCGCCTTGCGGCGGCTGGGCTTCGACGCGGTCTTCGACACCAACTTCACCGCCGACCTGACCATCATGGAGGAAGGTTCCGAGCTTCTCGAACGGATAAACAATGGCGGCGTCCTGCCGCAGTTTACGTCCTGCAGCCCCGGCTGGATCAAGTACATCGAACACTTCTATCCGGATCTTTTGGAGCATGTCTCCTCCTGCAAGTCGCCGCAGCAGATGCTGGGGCCGCTGGCGAAGACGTACTACGCGCAGAAGAGGGGCATCGATCCGAAGGACATCTTTGTGGTTTCCATTATGCCCTGCACGGCCAAGAAATTCGAAGCGCAGCGCCCGGAGATGAACGCCTCCGGTTACCGTGACGTCGATGTCGTGCTGACCTCGCGCGAACTGGGACGGATGATCAGGGAGGCCGGCCTGGACTTCGCCAACCTGCCCGACGAGGACTACGACGAACCGATGGGCGTCGGCAGCGGCGCCGCCCAGATCTTCGGCGCCACGGGCGGCGTGATGGAGGCGGCGCTGCGCACCGCGTACGAGTTGGTTACGGGCAAGACGTTGGATCAGATTGACTTTGAAGAGGTCCGGGGCCTGAAGGGTATCAAGGAGGCGACGGTACCCGTCAACGGCCTGAACGTGAAGGTGTTAGTGTCACACGGCTTGAGCAACGCCCGCATCCTTATGGAGAAGGTCCGCGCCGGGGAACTGAAGGACTACCACTTTATCGAGATCATGTGCTGCCCGGGCGGGTGCATCGGCGGCGGCGGCCAGCCGATTCCGACCGGCACCCTTTCGCGCGAGCGCCGCATCGGCGGGACCTATGCCCGCGACAAGGCGTTGCAGTACCGCAAGTCGCATGAGAACCCCCAGGTCACGAAGCTCTACGAGGAGTACCTGGAAAAGCCCTTGGGCCATCGATCGCACGAACTGCTCCACACCACTTACGTCGCCCGTGGGTGGCAACCGCGGGTGGAATAGCCTTTCGTTGTGAAGCCATTCCCGCCCCTGATTATACAGGGGCTCTCCTACCGGCAGGAACATCATCCTGCCGGATTTTTTTATGCGTTGCAGGTGGGGCTTGGGAATCAGCGGGATCCTTGTCCGTGTCTTGACAGGGTGCGCGGGAAACCGTATCATTATGGCAGAACGTGAAGGCGGGAACATAAGGGGCGATGGGGTTCGCCCGAAACACCACGCAGTGGTTGATAACCCCTACCGGAAAGAACGGTTGTGCCGGTAGGGGTTTTTATTTTGCCGCCCCGGCCGGAATGTTTTACCGAAGGAGGGAATGCCACAATGAGCAACGGCTACGCCGGGCATAAAGCGGCCTTGCAGGGGGCTCTGGACGAACTCATCGCCATCGTGGCGGAGAAAGGCAACCGCTTCGCCGGGGATCTGCTGAACGAGAGCGCCGCCCGCCTCCGGCAGGAAACGATCACCCTGGTCGTCCTCGGGGAGTTCAAGCGCGGCAAGTCCACCTTCATCAACGCCCTGCTCGGGGATAACGTCCTGCCCACGGCCATCGTCCCTCTGACGGCCATCCCGACCATTATCCGCCACGGGGCGCAAACCGGGGCGACTGTCTTTTACCTTGACGGACGGGAGGAAACGATTCCCGTACCGGACATCCCTTCGTTCGTCACCGAACGCGGCAACCCGGGGAACAAGAAAGGGGTGCGGGAGGTGGTGCTGACCCATCCCTCCCCCTACCTGGCCCGCGGGGTGATCCTGGTCGACACGCCGGGGGTCGGTTCGGTCTACGAGCACAACACGGAGGCGGCCTACGGCTACCTGCCGCGGGCCGACGCCGGCGTTTTCATTGTCTCGGTGGACGCGCCGCTCGGGAAGACCGAACTCTCCTACCTGCATGATATCCGCCGGTACGTGGGCAAAATGGTTTTCATCCTGAACAAGGCCGACCTGGCGCAGGGGGCCGACCTGGACGAGGCCTTCCGTTTCGTGCGCGACACCCTGCGCGAGCACCTCGAGGTGCCGGAGATCACCCTGCTCCCGATCTCGGCGAAGCAGGCCCTGGAGGGGAAGCTGACCGGTGATGAGGCCCTTTACCGCCAGAGCCGCATGCCGGAGCTGGAAGGCCTGCTGCGCGCGGTGGCCGAGAAGGAGAAGGCCTCCCTGATCCTTTCGGCGACGGCATCCCGGGCGCAGCGGGTCATCAACGAACTGACGCTGGGGCTTGAGCTGTGGCGGCGGGGAATGGACGAATCGCTGGAGAGCCTGCAGGAGAAGATGGACGCCTTCACCGCCGAGCTGGGGGTTTTGGAACAGGAGCGCGAGGATAGCATCTACCTGCTTTACCGGGAGGTCGAGAAACTGGGCGCCTGGGTGGGCGAGGAAATCGAAAACTTCAAGAAAAAGATCCAGCCGGAACTGACCGCGCGCCTCGAGGCATATTTGGCCGAGGTCTGGCCGCGGAGCTCGGTCAAAGAGGTGGCCGAAAAAGCCAAGGAGTTCACGAAAAAGATCGTCCTGGAGGCCCTGGAGGCGGAGCAAGAACAGCTCCGGGAGAAGATCAAGAACGACTTCGAAGCAGTGGCGAAACGCTTCTTTGCCCGCATTGAGGCTATCGTGGACCGGATGATGAGTGTCTCGGCCGAGATCTTCAACGTCCCGGTGCACAGGACGGAGTACAAGGAGTACATCCTCGGGGACCGCTACTTCTACTTCCACTTCTGGGAGCACCCGACCTTCATCCCGGCCTTCGAGGACCTGACGGTGGTCTCGATGCTCCCGAAGGCGCTGCTCAGGAAAAAGGTGACGGATAAGGCGCGCGACAAGCTCGCCGAACTACTGGACCGCAACTGCGGCCGGGTGCGCGCCGACCTGGTGACCGGCCTCACCGAGCGGGTGCGGGAGGTGGCCGGGGAACTGCGCCTGCGTGCCGACGCCGTGGCCTTCGGCCTGAAGGGCGCTGTCGAGCGCGCGATGGCCGACCGGCAGGCGGGGGCGGAGGAGAGGGCGAAGGCCCTCGTCAAGTGCGAGGCCGAACTCGAGCGCCTCGGACGCCTGCGGAAAACCGTCGAGGCCGTCCTGGGGGCCTTCTGAACAACCGGATGGAGGTTGGCCGTGGATCCCGATATAGATCTCATTGACACGGAGATCATGGGGGCGATGAAGCTCCCCGGCTGTCCCGTGTGCACGCTGCTTGTCAGCATCGAGGACCGTTACCTGCGCTCGCTGCTCCGCGAGGGGATCTGCGACGCATACGTCAGGGCCCGTCTCCGTCGGGGGCGCGGCCTGTGTCACCGTCACGCCTGGGCGCTCCAGGAACTGGAGGCGCGGGAGTTTGGCGACGGTATGAGCAACGCCATCCTGGAGGAGGATATTCTTCTGTCTCTCCTGGAAGAAGACTTGGAACAATCGGAGGGACGACCATCGCGGCGGCGGTGGCTGAGGCGGCGGGCAAAAGAAGAGGCCGGCCTCCCGGCCGGGGCACTTCGCCCGGGTGAGCCCTGCGCGGTCTGCGCGCACCTGGAGAGCTTTACGCACATCTACTGCAAACGCACGGCCGACCGGGTGAACGGCAGCTACCGCGACGCCTATGTTTCCTCAGACGGGCTGTGCCTGCCGCATTTTATCCGCACGCTGGACCTGATGCCCGGTGCCTCCGAGAGGGCGGCTGTTATAGCGATGCAGAGGCGAAAGATAGAAGGCCTGGTCGGCGAACTGCGGGAGTACATTCGCAAACACGACTACCGCTTCCGCAATGAACCTAAGGGGCCGGAACAGGACGCCTGGATCAGGGCGGTACGGCTGCTGGTCGGCAACCGTGAGGCTCATGGCTGAAACCTATGCCCAAAAGCTGATCGCCGCGCTGGAGCACCCCGACCCTGCCGTCCGGCGCCGGGCGGCCTGGCTCCTGGGGCGGCGGCGCGAAACGGGGGCCGTGGAGGCCCTGCTGGCGGCCGTCGCGGCCAACGCGGGCGATCCCTATCTCCTGGAGACGGTCGTTGAGGCCCTGGGGCTTATCGGCGACCCTCGGGCCCTGGGTACGCTTACGGAATTACTGCGCTCTTCCTACCTGCCGGTACGCGTCCAGGCCGCCCGCGCCCTGGGCCGCCTCGGCGGCGCGGCGGCCCGGGAGGCGCTGCGCGAGGCCGCCCGGGCCGATCCCAGCGCGGTGGTGCGCGAGGCGGCCGCCGCGGCGCTGGGGGAAGCAGGATTATAAAAAGACGGCGGGGGACATCTAAGAAGTACTGACGGTAAAGTAATATAAATACATACCCGACCCGAGAAAGAGAGAGAGCCTGAGTACAAATATGGCTCTCTCTTTTATTTTGCCCTTGATGTAACTACTGTTACATGATATACTCGGCGTAACGGCTGTTACAAGAGGTGGTGATTATGGCTGACGCCTGGCTGCTCCTGATCTATAAAATCCCGCCTGAACCTTCGCGCTACCGGGTCGCCACCTGGCGGCGCCTGAAAGGGGCGGGAGCCGTTTACCTGCAGAACTCGGTCTGTATTCTGCCGGATTCTCCGGTCAACCGTGATCTCTTTGAAGGCCTGGCCGGGGAGATCGGGGAGGCCGGCGGCGAAAGCCTGTTGCTCTTGGCGCGGGCTTTCAACCCGGCGGAGCAGGAAAAGGTGGTCGAGCGGTTCAACGCCGAGCGCGATGTCGAATACGGGGAGATTGTTGAGCAGTGTGCGGCGTTCTTGGAAGAAATACGCCAGGAGACGGAGCGGAAGAATTTCATGTTTGCCGAACTGGAGGAGAACGACGAAGGCCTGCAAAGGCTGGTCGGCTGGCTTGAAAAGGTACAGAACCGGGACTTTTTCGGCGCCGCCAGGGCGGGAGAAGCCCAGGCGCGCCTGGCGGAATGCCGGGATGCCCTGGATGGTTTCGCGGCCCGGGTGTTTGCGGCCAGCGAAGGGAACAAAGAATAGTGGGCTATTATCCCTTTTAGTCACTCTGAATTGCCGGAGAAACGGCAGACAATACTCCCAATCCGGGGCCCAGCGGCGATTCCATTGATGATGCAGGCCAAGAAGATGTTGGGGCCTGCATAGGCAGACCCCAACATTATTACTTGTCAATTCATTATTTAACGAAAGGGTGAGGATTATGGAGACTGCATACCTGGTCGGAATGATCATCGCCGGGCTTTTTTTCGGCTGGACAATCGGTTCCCATTATACCGGGGCGGTTATGGGCACAGCATTCGGGGCGAAACTGATCACCGCAAGAAACGCCACCCTTCTCATTGCCTTTTCCGTAATTCTGGGGGCCACACTGGAAAGTCACAACGTTGTCAAGACTATAGGTACTGGCATCATTGAAGCCAAGGATATGACGGTCTTCAGCGCCATGATCATGATGCTTACCGCTGCGCTGGTTACCGCCGCCAATACCTGGCTCAAGCTACCGGTTTCCACTTCTCAGTTGGCCGTTTTTTCCGTCGTTGGCGCTGGCCTGGCAATGCAGGTCAAGGTATCCTGGGAAACCACCATTTTAGCCCTGGCCATCACCTGGGTAGGAACCCCGATCCTTGGGGTCATCCTCGGCTTCATCTTAACCAAAATGATGGATAGACTTAATGCGCTTAAGGCGTCTGAAGTTGCAGCAGTATATCAAACCAGCAACGGGACCACAATGGTCGATAAGTCCGGTTCAGACAAAACTAGTGAAAAGAGACAGAGATATTGGGGTTATTTCTTAATCCTTGTATGCTGCTATGCCGCCTACACTTTGGGGTGCAACAACACGGGCAACGCCGTGGGAGTCTTCTTTGGCACGGGAGCATTCAAGTCCGAAATGATGGCGGGTTTCGTTGGCGGAATTGTCATAGCCATTGGCGCCCTTACGTGGGGGCGACCCCTTTTAGAGAAAGTCGGCCTCCACATTGTCTCTCTGGACCTCAACAGCGCCATAGGCGCCCAATTGGCCCAGGGAATTACCGCCCACGTCGCGGCTTTTCTCGGCTATCCCACCTCCATGAACCAGGCGATGATAGGGGGCATAGCAGGCGCCGGACTGGCCCGGGGTATCAAGGCTATCGATCTAAAAGCAATTAAAGAGATTGTCATTTCCTGGTTCCTTACGCCTGTTGTTGGTGGTATCGTGGCTTTTTGTTTATATTCCCTGCTGAGCTGGCTGCTGGGGGTAAAATAACGTGACAGGTTCTGCATTTTAAACCTAAAGGATGTTTAGGGCTTTTTAGGGCCAAGGAAGACAAGAGAAAGGGGTCGTAAGTAACATTGCCGGAAAGCAAGCGTGAGACTCAAAGCGAACGTCAAGCTCGGACAAAGAATGCTCTACGCTTTATCGTCCTGATGGGCGTGGTGAGCCTCTTCGCCGACATGACCTACGAGGGCGCCCACAGTATCACTGGCCCGTACCTGTCTCTCTTGGGGGCGAGCGCCGCTGTCGTGGGCTTCGTCGGCGGCTTCGGGGAACTGGTGGGCTACGCCCTGCGCCTGGTTTCGGGCTACCTGGCCGACCGCACCCAGCGCTACTGGCTGATCACCATCGCCGGGTACGGCATCAACCTGCTGGCCGTGCCCCTCCTCGCCGTGACCGGCCGCTGGGAGGCGGCCGCCTTCCTGATCGTGGCCGAGCGCTTCGGCAAGGCCATCCGTACCCCCGCCCGGGACGCCATGCTCTCCCACGCCGCGGCGCGCGTCGGGCGGGGCTGGGCCTTCGGCCTGCACGAGGCCCTCGACCAGATCGGCGCCGTCACCGGCCCGCTGATCGTCGCCGCCGCCTTACTTTTCCGTAACGAGTCTTACCGGGCTGGTTTCGCCGTTCTCCTTATCCCGGCCCTGATCGCTATCGTCATCCTGCTGACCGCCAGGTACCTTTACCCCGATCCGCAATCGCTGGAGGTCACCCACGGCGATGTGCGGTCCTATCACGAAGGACAAAAACTGCCCCGGGTTTTCTGGCTCTACATCCTGTTTACGGTAACCAGTATCGGGGGCTTCGCGCACTTCCAGCTCATATCCTACCATTTAAAGGGTCAGGGAATTGTGCCCGACGCCCACATTCCCGTGTTTTTCGCCGTGGCCATGGGGGTGGACGCCCTGGTGGCCCTGCCCGTCGGCCGCCTGTTCGACAATAAGGGCCTCCTCACGTTGACCGTCCTGCCCCTGCTTACGATCCCGATCCCCTTCCTGGCTTTTTCAAAGGCCTATTACCCGGTTCTCCTGGGCGTCGTCCTCTGGGGCGCGGCCATGGGTATCCAGGAGACGATCATGCGGGCGGCCATCGCCGCCATCATCCCTCCGGGGCGGCGCGGCCTGGCCTACGGAATCTTCAACACCGGCTACGGGGCCGCCTGGTTTCTCGGCAGCAGCCTGATGGGCGTCCTGTACGGTATCGCCATTCCCTACGCCATAGCGTTTGCCGTGGCCCTGGAAATATTATCCCTGCCCCTTATTTTGATGGTGCGCCGGAATCTACTGGCTGGTCAGGGGTAACACTGGCGGACGTGGTGGTAAACGGCGGGAGTGTTGAGTTTTGTCTTGACGCCCGGTGGCCTGTCTGGATACAATAGTGCTCGGCGATGGAGCTCGCCTTAAACGCGACGACGCTAATGGCTCCTACCCAATCCATGGGTGGGGCCATTTTTTGTCGCGGTCCTGCCTGAGCATCGCGGGAGGGGAAGTAATGAACGAGTGGTTGACGGCCTCGGTCTGGATCGGCCTGGCCCTGGCGGCCGGCCTGGTCTCGGTGCGCCTGGGGATCTCCGTGGCACTTACCGAGATCATGTTCGGGGTTATCGGGGGCAACTTCCTGCACCTGGAGGTCGTGCCCTGGGTGCAGATGCTGGCCGGGTTCGGCAGCGTCTTCCTGACCTTCCTGGCCGGCGCGGAGGTCGACCCGGTCGTGCTGCGCGACAAATTCAAGGAGAGCGTGTCTATCGGCACGGCGTCCTTCCTCTTCCCGTTCGCCGGTGCCTTCGCCTACGCCTACTGGGTGGCCGGCTGGACGATGGACGCCTCGCTGATCGCCGGCATCGCCCTTTCCACGACTTCGGTGGCCGTGGTCTACGCGGTGATGGTCGAGACCGGCCTGAACGAAACGGAACTGGGGAAGATCATCCTGGCGGCCTGCTTCGTGACCGACCTGGGGACCGTCCTGGCCCTCGGCGTCTTCTTCGCCAACTTCAACGTCTGGCTGGGGGTTTTCATCGGCGTGTCGGCCGTCGTCCTGGCGGCGACCCCGAAGCTGACCCGCTGGTTCACCGGGCGCTACGGGAACCGGGTCAGCCAGATGGAGGCGAAGTACTTTTTCTTCCTGCTGTTCCTGCTCGGCGGGCTGGCCCTGAAGGCCAACAGCGAGCCGGTCCTGCCGGCCTACCTGATCGGGCTGGCGGCGGCGGGGTTTTTCATGGAGCAGAAGGAGTTTCTCTCCCGGCTGCGGGCGATCGCCTTCGCCGTGCTCACGCCCTTCTACTTCCTGAAGGCCGGGCTCTTCGTCTCCCTGCCGGCGGTGGTCTCCGGCCTGCTTCTTATTACGATCCTCCTGGGGGTCAAAATGGTGACCAAGTTCTTCGGCGTCTGGCCGCTGACCCGGGCTTTCTGGTTTACGCCCCGCGACGGGATGTACACCACCCTGCTGATGTCCACCGGGTTAACGTTCGGGACGATTTCCTCATTGTTCGGCCTGTCGCACGGCATTATTAACCAGAGCCAGTACACGGTCCTGGTCACGGTGGTCATCGGCAGCGCCGTGGTGCCGACGCTGATCGCCCAGGCCTTCTTCCGGCCGCAACCGGAGAGCGAAGAGGAGAACGGATCCCGAACGGTTACCCGGACTTCCGCGGAGCCGTTACAGAAAATTGCAGAAGGAGAGTAGGAACGTGTTCAAGAAGATTATGGTCGCCTACGACGGTTCGGAGCACGCCCGGCGGGCCTTCGCCGCCGGCCTGAACCTGGCGGAAAGGTACGGCGCGACGCTGGACGCGGTGATGGTCGCCGACCTGCCGGACTACGCCGGCACCGTGGGGGAGGTCGAGGACCATAAGGCGCAGGCCCAGGCCTTCTACGAAAAGAGCATCGAGCAGGTCAGATGGCTCGCGCGCAAGAGCGAGGTCCAGGTGCGGACGCACCTCCTCTTCGGTCACGTCGGCCAGATCCTGGTCCGCCACGCCGAGGAAGAGAAGATGGACCTGGTGGTTGTCGGAGCGCGGGGGCTGAGCCGCCTGCAGCAACTGCTTATGGGCAGCGTTTCCCAGTTCGTTTCCCGCCACGCCCCCTGCGCGGTGCTGGTGGTCAAGGAGAAGCCGCATCAATCGTAGCCCGGCCATCCAGTCATAATGTGTCGCGGCAGCCGAAACAGGGAAGTTTTTTGACGAGCGGCAGGAACTATTGGAGGAAGCGTCGAATAAAGCCCGGAAATGGCGGCCGAAGCCGCCGTGGTGGATATACAGGTAGTTACGCTGTAGAGCGTAAGGCACTCTGAAAAGGCATCGCGTAAACAATTAAGGCCACGGAGACCTTAACCCCGCAGAAGCGGGGGTCAAAGGCTCCGTGGTCTTTTAATTTCATCTCACGGGAGGCAGGGATGCAGTCGGATGAACGACTTACGGGAGACGATGCGGGCGCGATGGAACGCCAAGGGCCGTCATTACGAACATGCCGACGCTCACGGTACGAAAAGCCCCGCCGAGAAGGAACGTTGGCGGAACATCCTGGCACGGATGGGACCCGGTTCGCTGGATGTGCTGGATATCGGAACGGGCACCGGATTCGTGGCGTTGATCCTGGCCGAGCTGGGACACCGCACAACGGGAGTCGACTGGTCCGTGACCATGCTCGACCAGGCCAGGGCGAAGGCCCGGGAGGCGGGCCTGGAGACGGCCTTCATCGAGGGGGAAATAGAGGCGCTTCCTTTTCCGGACGCGTCTTTTGATGCCGTGACGGCCCGGCACGTGCTCTGGACGCTGCCGGAACCGGAGCGGGCCATCGCCGAGTGGTACCGGGTGCTCAGGCCGGGCGGGCGGGTGCTGGCCGACTTCTCCCCCCGCCGGCCGGGGGAGAAGGGCCATCATTACCCTCCGGAAATCGAAGAGAGGCTGCCCCTGAACAGAGATGTCAGTCCGGGGGAAGTGGCCGCGCTTTTTGTGAACGCCGGGTTTGCCGGTGTGGATGTCGAGCCTCTCCCGCGTGATCCCGGCAGCGATAGAGTCACCTGTCTCATCAGCGGGTTCAGGCCCCGGGAGGTGTAAGGGTGGCGCCGCACAACATCTGGATCAAGTGCCCGTACCGGGCGCGTCCCGGAGAGGAGTTAACCGCCCGCATCAGGTTCGGCCACGATTTTGTCGTGCAGGGGAAAGCGGACCCGTTACGCACCAGGACCTGGTTGATTTCCCCGGCAGGCAACAGAATCCCGCTGGCCGTGGAGGCCGGGGAGGCGGACCTGACTGCCGTTTTTAGGCCTGCCGAAATCGGCGTGCACACTCTTCTGGCCGAGTATGACGGGAAGATCTGGAGTATCGGTTCGGACGGCCGCCACCTGCGCGGTCCCCGCGCCGACCATCCGGACGTAACGATCGTGAAATCGGTCTATTATTACCAGTACGCCAAGGCTTTGGTCGTCGTGGAACGGGACGGTCCCTGGCCGGGGCCGTCGGGCGCGGAGTTTGAGATCGTGCCGCGGCCTCCCGCGGAGGAGCGGCTGGAGCTGGCGGTTCTCTACGAGGGCCGTCCCTTGGGTGGGGCCAGGGTGCAAGCCTTTTGTTCCGGCAGCTCATTTCCCCGTACCGCTGGCACGGACGCGGAGGGGGTGGTAAGCTTTCCGTTCAGGGACGGGAACTGGATGAT
>JASEER010000018.1:47852-48094 GCA_030019475.1 Thermoanaerobacterales bacterium
GCCGGTACGACGAGCGCGTGCTGACCGCTGTTTTCACCTTCACGACGATTTAAGCGAAAGGGGATGGAAGAATTTGCTCCGGCGATACCTGCTGTTAGTGGTCATCTTAGGCGGGCTTATCCTTGCCGGATGCGGTATGCAAGAGCCCGGGACGACAACGGGAAATCAAGCGGTAAAGAATGTGGACCGGATCCTGGTGATCGGCGACCGCGATCCCATTCGCGCGCTGGATAATGGCTTCC
>JASEER010000019.1 GCA_030019475.1 Thermoanaerobacterales bacterium
TTATGGGTCGCTGCTGCTTATGTCTGGCCGGTGGTTGTTCCAATGTCTTGGCCTTCTCGTGAAGTGAACCTGCTCATTGAAGTTGCTCTGATCATTGGAATGTACGTTATGCTAGCTGTGCTCGTACTTAGGTCAAGTCGTAAGATCCTTGTCTATTTTCTAGGTCTGGTGATGAATGGGTTGCTGTGTTTTGCAGCGTTTTTGGCATTCGCCATCACCGACACAGGGGGGGCCTGTATAAACCCCATGGTGCTCTTGTGGATACTTAGCACACTGCTTTCCTCGATAGTGTACACCATAATTGTCTGTGCCTTTCTGGCTGTGGCGAACTACATGAATAAGAGGAAACTCGCGAGAGAGCTTACATCCGAAGACAAACGTGACTGAGCAATCAAAGATTGACCACCAGATCCAGATGGCTGAAGAGGAGATGCTTAAAGCAAGAACAATGAGGTGGACCCCATTGTCAAGACACATTTTTGACGAAGTTTAAGGTGGGTTTCCTCCTTCCCTAGTGGTTAATCATGGTAGTTATCCTGATTTGAGATGCTTCGTCAACTCCCATTGATGGGGATGCCTGGAAGACTTGGCTTGATCCCTTTGGCTGTCTCAAAGTACACTTCGGCCGGAGTCTGGTAGTCCAGCGCCTGATGTACGCGTCGGTGATTGTAGAAGTCCAAGTAGTTGCTAATGCCCAGGCGCGCCTCTTGCGGCCCAGTATCCACCACCTGGACTCTCTCCACGTAGGAAACCATCGTTGCACGTAAGTAACCTCCCAAAAAGGAACAGCCTAAGATGCTACCTCCGCAGAGTGATCCGGACCAGCAGCCTTAAAGCGTAACCAAGGACTCCACCAAGTAGTGCTGGAAAGAGGAATACGAATACCAATTCCTCTACTACAGGATCGATGTCCAGCCTCTCCTGGAAGTTATCAAATATATAGCTCTCCCAATAAAACGGGGCGATCAAGTAGATTTTTTCCCACCAAGGGATGTAAACAAAGGGCGAAATCAGAGCGACGATGGTGGAAACAAAGCTGTACAAAACTCCTCCTAGTATCCACCACCTGGACTCTCTCCATGTAGGAAACCATCGACTCACGTGACAAGACCTCCGAATCCACGAGTATTACTGCTTATACATTATAGTGAGCAGTATATTCCGAAAACGTCAATAGTGTAGGGGGTGGCCAGCGCGGCCACCCCCTTTAGAATTATCAATGAGTAGAATCGTACAGTTGTCCGTCGTCAACACAAACAGTGTTCTCTCCCTGGTCGTGTGGAACATACACAAGTACTGACCCGAAAGACTCGCCGCCTTTCCCGTCGGTCGCAACGAACGTGATCTTGTACACTCGTCCGTTGCCGTCTCCTGAACGCTCCGCTCGGACTGAAGCCTTGTCCGTTCCTACCCCAGCCCCATCCGGCCTGGTGTTTCCCGAACCTTTGTCATCCACCGGCTCATCCTGAGTAATGCCGGTTATGGTTACTGTTACCGGATCACCGTCAGGGTCGACAACATTAAGGATGTTGATGTCCACCATCTTGTGATTGGCGGGCCAAAGCCTGGAGATGCTGGGTGTGGCTCCGGTGCAGTCGGGCGGTCTGTTATCCGTGGGCGGATTTGTTATTGCCCCAATGGCATCCTGAATCGCTTGCACCACTTCACTGGCGGTAGCGGCTGAAAAAACGTGACCCTCCGTTCGCTGGGCCAAGCGAGAGAAGGACTCGTAAGTTTCAGAGTCATTGCCGATGACAATACTATAGATGATTGCCGGGTCAACAGATTCGGCCGTTGCTACCACTGAGTCCTCGGTATAGCCGGTAAACGGCTCGGGAGCGTGAGGCGGCGCGTCACCCATTAGGATGACTATCTTTTCGACCCCATCTCTCCAGGACCCGAGGTTCTCAGTAAGGATTGCTCTTGTGAGTGCTGAATAAACCGATTCTTTCCAGTCCGCCCCACCGGATGCCGACAAACTGTTCAATGCGGAAATAATGGTGGTCTTGTTCGTTGAGAAGGGAAGAACGGCGCGATACGTATAGTCAGACGATCAGGTTCCTGAGGGCGCACAGGAAGTCCTCCGAAGCCCAGCCGGGGCGGGGTAAACCCGCGCCGGCACGGCTGCGCCCATACGCGCGTCGGGCGGTTAAAACCGGGTCTGCAGCTCCCACATTTGCCGGTAGAGGCCGCCTTGGCGGAGGAGTTCCTCGTGCCGTCCCCGCTCGACGACCCGGCCCCTGTCGAGCACCAGGATCTCGTCCGCCAGGTTCAGGCCCGCCAGCCGGTGGGTGATCAGGAGCGTGGTCCGCCCGGCCGTCAGGCGGCGGACGGTCTCCATCACCTCCCGCTCGGTCACCGCGTCCAGGGAGGCGGTGGGCTCGTCGAGCAGGAGAACGGGCGCGTCCTTCAGTATGGCCCGCGCGATCGCCAGGCGCTGGCGCTGGCCCCCCGAAAGCTTCAGGCCCCTGTCGCCCACACAGGTGTCGTAGCCCAGCGGAAGGCCTTCAATGAAGTCGTGGATCCGGGCGGCCCGGGTCGCCGCGACGATCTCCTCTTCACCGGCCCCCGGCCGGGCGATCAGGAGGTTTTCCCGGATGGTGGCGTTAAAGAGGTAGGTCTGTTGGGTGACCACGCTGATCAGGCTCCGCAGGTCCTCCGGGTCGTAAGCCTTCAGTTCATGTCCACCGAGCCGGACCGATCCCTCTTCATAATCCCAAAAACGCAGCAGGATCCTGACCAGGGTGCTCTTGCCGGCCCCGCTGGGGCCGACAATGGCCAGCGCGCGCCCCTGCGGTAGAGCGAAACAGAGCCCGTCAATGATCCACGGTTCGTCCCCGCCGTAACGGAAGCGAAGGTTGTCGACGCGGATGTCGAACCTTAAGGGCCCGGGCGCGGGGGAGGGGGGAGCCGCGACCGCGGGGACGGCGTCGGTTACGGCGAACAGTCTTTTGGCCGCCGCCAGGCTTGACTCCAGGTGATGGAAGACCAGCGGCAGGGACTGGACGGCCTCAAAGCTGCTTGCGGCCGCAAGGGCAAGCATGGCCAGGTGGACGCCCTCGATCCGGCCGTCTGCCACCAGAGGGATCGCCAGTACCAGGACGGTCCACATCGCCAGGTGCGTCAGCAGGCCGACCAGGGCACCGGAAAGACTTCCCAAAGCGGCCGCCCGCCCCTGAAGCGCCACCAGGCTCCCGCTCAGCCGGTCAACCTGCTCCTGTTGCCGCCCGGCCTGGTTGAAGGCAATGATCTCGGGCATACCCTGGACGGTGTCCACCAGGCGGGCGATCAGCGCCGCCCGGGTTTCCACCGCCCGCCGGCCCAGCCCCCGGCCCAGGGCCGTAATGCCCAGGGGCGCCGCCACCCCCGCGGCCACAAAGAAGCCCAGCAGGGCCACGGCCAGGCGCAGGTCAAACCAGGCCAGGAAAAGGAAGGTCCCCAGCAGAACCATCAGGGCCACCAGGGGAGGCGCCAGGACCCGCAGGTAGAACTGCTCCAGCGTTTCCACGTCCGCCACGATGCGGCCGGCCAGGTCACCGCTCCGCAGATCGACCAGCCGGGCCGGCGCCAGGGGTTCCAGCGCCCGGTAAAACCGGACGCGCAGCCGGCTGAGCACCCGGAAGGTGGCGTCGTGGGAGACGTAGCGTTCCAGGTAACGAAACACGGCCCGGGAAATGCCGAAAAAGCGTACCCCGACGATGGCCTGCATCAGGTCCAGCACGGGGGGATGCAGCGCCGCGCCGGCGATGAGGAAGGCGGAGGTGGCCATCAGCCCGATGCCGCTGCCCACGGTCAGAAAGCCCAGCAAGGTCGCCAGGAGCATAGCCTTCCAGTGGGGGGCGATCAAGCCGAGCAGGCGAAGGAAGACTTTCATGCCGGACCTCCGTATGCCGCGACCAGGCGGCGGTAAACCCCGTGCTGTTCCATAAGTTCCGCGTGCCGCCCCGCCTCCGCCACCCGGCCCCGGTCGAGGACGAGAATGCGGTCGGCGCGGCGAACGGTGTTCAGCCGGTGGGCGATGACCAGCACCGTACGGCCTTGTGCCAGCCGTTCCAGCGCTTCGAGGACGCCGCTCTCGGTGGCCGGGTCCAGGCCGGCCGTCCCCTCGTCCAGGATCAACACGGGGGCGTCTCTCAGGAAAGCCCGGGCGACGGCCAGGCGCTGGGCCTGCCCGCCGCTCAGGCGCAGCCCCCCTTCGCCGACGGGAGTGTCGTACCCCCGGGGAAGCTCGGCGATGAACCGGTGGGCGCCTGCCTCTTCGGCCGCCTTCCTGACTTCCTCCGCGGAGGCGCCGGGACGGCCGAGGCGGATATTGTCCGACACCGTGCCGTAGAAGATGTAGGGGTCCTGGGGGACCAGGGCGACGCGGGCGCGCCACTCTTCCGCGGGGATCTCCGAGAGGGGGAGGCCGTTGACGGTGATGCGGCCGCGGTCGGGCTCGAGAAAGCGCAGCAGCAGGTGCGCCACGGTGCTCTTGCCGGCCCCGCTGGGGCCGACCAGGGCCACCCGTTCCCCCGGCGAAACGCCAAAGGAAACGCCCTGCAGCGCCGGTCTTGCCCCGCCTTCATAGGCGTAATGCACATCCTGGAAACGGATCTCGATACCGCCCTTGGGTACGGGGGCCCCGTTTCCTGCCGCCGCCGTCGGAGGCGCCGGGGTCTCCAGGATGGCGAAGATGCGCCCGGCGGCGCTCACCCCCGCCATGCCGGCGTGGAACCCGCCGCCGAGGAGCCGCAGGGGCAGGTAGAACTCAGGGGCCAGGAGCAGGATGAAGAAGGCCTCCTCGAAGGGCATCCGGGCGTACACCAGCCTGATGCCCACCGTGACCGCCACCAGCGCGGTGCTGATGGTAGCCACGAACTCCAGCACCAGGGCCGAGAGGAAGGCCACCCGCAGGATCCCCAGGGTGGCCCCCCGGAAGTCGTCGCTCACCCGCCCGATGATCTCCGCCTGGGCTTTGCTCCGGCCGAATACCTTGAGGGTGGTGAGGCCCTGGATGACGTCCAGGAAGTGCGCGCTCATCCGGCTCAGGGTTTCCCACTGGCGCCGGCTGAGGGCCTCGGCCCACTTGCCGATAAGGACCATAAAGAGCGGAATCAGGGGCGCGGTAAGAAGCATAATCAGCCCGGAAACAGGGTCTAGGGGGAAGACGAAACCCAGGACGGCGAGCGGGGAGAGGGCGGCCAGGGCGAGCTGGGGCAGGTAGCGGGAAAAGAAGGCGTCCACGGCCTCGACGCCCTCGCCCAGGACGTTTACCAGTTCGCCGGCCCGCTCCTCCCTGGCGTAGGCAGGCCCGAGGGCCAGGAGGTGGGCCAAAAGCCGCCGTCGCAGGGAGTGCTTGATCCGGGCCGCGCAGCCGTGGGCCGCGGTTTCGCCCGCCCAGGCCAGCACGGCCCGGAGGACGATCACCCCGAGCAGGACCGACAGCAGGGGCCGGACGGCCGCCGGGCCCTCTCCCCCGAGGAAAACGCGGTCCACGATGCGCGCCAGGCACCCCGCCTGCAGGACGGCCAGCAGGCCGTACGCCGTCCCCAGACCGACGGCCAGGGCCAGAAGAAACCGGACCTGCCGCGCCTCCCTCACCAGACGCCTGTCAATCATCCAATCACCGCCGCGTTTCCGTCCCGGCCCCCGCCGGCTCCGCTCAGTACTCCAGGTCCCTTACCGTCACCCGCCGGCGGAAGACCCAGTAGGTCCATGCCTGGTAGGCGAGCACGACGGGAACGAGGGTCAGGGCGACGATGGTCATGACCTTCAGGGTGTAAGGGCTGGACGAGGCGTTGTAGACCGTGAGGCTCCATTCCGGGTTGAGGCTCGATACCATCACCCGCGGGAAGAGCCCGGCAAACAGGGCCGCGGTGGCCAGGACGATGGCCAGGCCGTTGGCGGCGAAGGCCTGCGCGTACCTGCGGCCGCGGACAAACCAGGCCGCCAGGAGCAACGCCGCGGCGGCCGCCCAGAAGACGAACGCGGGGCCCGGCTTGGCCGGGAGGTCGGTCTGGCCGTAGCTGAGCACGACCAGGAGGAGCAGGCTCGGGACGGCCGCGGCCGCGGCCAGCGAGGCCGCCCGGCGGGCGCGCTCCAGCACGTGGCCCTCGGTCTTGAGGCTGAGGAACAGGGCTCCGTGGAGCGTGAAGAGCGACAGCGTCGTCAGCCCGCCGACCAGGGTGTAGGGGGACAGGAGGTCCCAGAAGCCGCCCACGTACTGCATGGCGGCGTTGACCGGCACTCCCCGGACAAGGTTGGTCAGGGCCACACCCCAGAGCAGGGCGGGCAGCGCGCTTCCCAGGAAGATCATCCAATCCCAGAACCGGCGCCACCCGGGCTGGTCCGTCTTGCTGCGGAACTCGAAGGCGACTCCGCGCATGATCAGGGCGACGAGAATCAGAAACAGCGCCAGGTAAAATCCGCTGAAGAGGGTGGCGTACCAGTGGGGAAAGGCGGCGAAGATCGCCCCGCCGGCCGTCAGCAGCCAGACCTCGTTCCCGTCCCAGAACGGGCCGATCGTGTTGACGGCGACACGCCGTTCAACATCGTTCTTCCCGACGAAGGGCAGCAGGGTACCGACGCCGTAGTCAAAGCCCTCCAGGAAGAAGAAACCGGCGAACAGGACGGTGATGAGCAGGAACCAGAGAACATTTAGGTCCATAACGACACCTCCCTCGGGGCGCCCGGCGGTACGGGCGTCGTCTCAGCCTCGGGACCCTGCTTGACGAACCTGGCGAGGAGGTACACGTCCACCACCGCCAGGACCCCGTAGATCAAAGTGAAGGAGAGCAGGGTGGCGAGAACGGCGCCGGCGGAAACCGACGGGGAAACGGCCTCCTGCACCCGCTGCAGCCCGTAGACGATCCAGGGCTGGCGGCCGACCTCGGCCATGAACCAGCCGGCGGTGTTGGCGATATAGGGAACGGGGATGCTCCACAGCAGAGCCTTCAGCACCCAGGTCCTGGCCTCCAGCCGGCCCTTGCGCCACAGGTACAGGCTGTACAGGGTGATGAAGGCCATCCACAGCCCGCAGAGGACCATCAGGCGGAAACTCCAGTAGACGGAGGTCACCGGCGGGATGTAGTTGCCGGGCCCGTAACGCGACTCGAACCCGGCCTGCAGTTCTTTGATGCCTTTGACCTCGCCGCTGAGGGAGTTGTGGGCGAGAAGACTCCCGAAGGCCGGGATCTGGATCTCAAAGGGGTTGGCTTGCTGTTTTTCGTCAATCAGCGCCACCGGGCTGAAGGGCGCCGGATCCGCGCTCTCCCAGAGCGCCTCCGCCGCAGCCATCTTCATCGGCTGGGAGTGGACAAGGTGCTGCCCCTGGAAGTGCCCGATAACGCCGACCAGGAGGACGGCGGCCACGCCCACCGTCAGGCCGAGCCGGAAAGAGCGGCGGAAAACGTCGGGGTGGCTCTTCCGCAACAGGTGGTAAGCGCTGATGCCCATCATGAAGAAGGCGGCGGTGATGAAACCGGCCAGGACGGTGTGCGGGAACTGGTACCACACGTGGGGATTCCCCAGCAGGGCGAAGAAGTCGGTCATTTCCGCCCGGCCGTTACGGATGGCGTAACCCACGGGTTCCTGCATAAAGGAATTGGCCACCAGGATCCAGAAGGCCGAAAGGTTGGAAGCGAAAGCCACGAGCCAGATCGTCGCGGCGTGCAAAGCTTTGGGCAGTTTATCCCATCCGAAGATCCATATGCCCAGAAAAGTGGATTCAAGGAAAAAAGCGGCCAGGGCCTCGATCGCCAGTGGGGCTCCGAAGACGTCACCGACGAAGCGTGAGTATTCGGACCAGTTCATGCCGAAGTGGAACTCCTGTACGATTCCGGTGACGACGCCCATGGCGAAGTTGATCAGAAAGAGCTTCCCCCAGAAGCGGGCCATCTTCTTATAGACTTCGTCCCCGGTCCGCACGTAGATGGTCTCCATAACGGCGACCAGGACCGAGAGCCCCAGGGTCAGCGGAACGAACAGAAAGTGGTAGCTCGAGGTTACCGCGAACTGCAACCGCGCCAGCAGGAGCGCTTCCACAGTCTCTCCCCTCCCTTAACCTTTTTCGTCGTGTTTGTGTCGCTTTCTCCCCGGCCTGTAGAAGAACTATCCCTCCTTCCACGCGGTGATGGCGTTGCTGCAGAAATAGCAGTATCTTTAGAGAGAAAAGACGTTTATAATGTATACTATCAGAGTATACTTTTGTTGTGTTTTAATATATTCCAAGCGGCTCTCAATGTCAATAGTGCAGGGGAGTTTTCCCAGAGGGGTGGAGGAAGGAATGATACTGAACCGGGCCACCGACTACGCCTTCCGGGCGGTCCTGTACCTGTCGCTGTTACCTGCGGGGCAGGTGGTGGAGGGCAAAACAATCAGTGAAGACGAACGTATACCGATGCGTTTTGTGCTTAAAATCCTGCGCACCCTTAGTCAGGCCGGCATTGTGCGGTCCCACCGGGGAGTGAAGGGCGGTTACTCCCTGGCGCGGCCGCCGGCCGAGATAACCATGCTGGATGTCATCGAAGCGATGGAGGGCCCGGTAAGGCTTAACCGTTGCCTGATATCCCCCGAGGAGTGCAACAAGAGGTTTACCTCCAAATGCCCCGTTCACCGGGCCCTTTACGCCGCGCAGCAGGCCTTGAGGGATCAGTTCCGGCGCTACAACTTTGAGATGCTGGCCGCGCCGCTGCGGCAACCCGGCGCCCCCGCCGCGCCGCCGTCCGGTTCCCCGCCGGACAAGCTGCCTACCGGATCCGGTCCCTCGGCAGGGCGGCCTTGAGTTCCCGCGTTAGACCGGCCACGCGGGCTGTCATGTCCGGCCCGCCCCCGGCCACCTCCCGGACGATGGCCGTGCCCACCACGATCCCGTCGGCCAGGGTCCCGACCTCCGCGGCCTGGGCCGGCGTGGCGACCCCGAAGCCGACCACGACAGGCACGGAACAGGCCTGCCTCGCCCTGGCGGCGAGTCCGCGGACCTCTTCAGGCCGCTGCCGCGCCCCGGTAACCCCTGTCACCGCGACACAATACAGGAAACCGCGCGCCGATGCGGCTATGCGCCGCAGACGGGCTGGTGTCGAGGTGGGAGCGGCCAGGGGAATGAGGGCCAGTCCTTCCCGGTCGGCCGCGGCCAGGAGCGGGCCGGCTTCCTCGACGGGCAGGTCCGGGACGATCAGCCCGTCGGCGCCGGCGGCGGCCGCCTCCCGGGCGAAACGGTCAAGGCCGGACTGGTAGATGGGGTTGTAGTAGCTCATCAGGACCAGCGGCAGCTCGACATCCTCCCGCAGAGCGCGTACCGTTTCCAGAATGCCGCGCAGGGTCACGCCCCCGTCCAGGGCCCGCTGGGAAGCCTGCTGGATCACGGGACCGTCGGCGACCGGCTCGGAGAACGGGACCCCGAGTTCAATGATGTCCGCTCCCGCCCCGGCCATGGCCCGCACCAGGGCGGCGGTGGTTTCCAGGTCGGGGTCCCCGGCGGTGATGAACGTGATCAGCGCCTTCTCGCCCCGTTCCCGAAGCCCGTTGAATGTTGCTTCAATACGGCGCATCCTAAACCCTCCGTATCAGGTCATGTGCTCTGTGCCTTACGGTTTACTTCCCGCGTCCGTTGAGATCACCCGACGGACGGTCTCAACGTCTTTGTCGCCCCGGCCGGAGAGGTTGACCAGGATCACCTTGTCCGGGTCGAGTTCGGCGGCCAGACGGACGGCCTCCGCCAGGGCGTGGGCGCTCTCCAGGGCGGGGATGATCCCTTCGGTGCGGCTCAAGAGACTGAAGGCTTTGAGGGCCTCGGCGTCGGTCGCCGAGGTGTAGGTCACGCGGCCCGTGTCCTTCAGGTAGCTGTGCTCCGGCCCCACGCCGGGGTAGTCCAGGCCGGCCGAGATGGAGTGGGCGATGAGGATTTGCCCGTCCCCGTCCTGAAGTGCGTAGCTCAGGGAGCCGTGGAGCACCCCCGGCCGGCCGGCGGCGAGGGTCGCCGCGTGCGCCCCCGTGTCCAGCCCGTGCCCGGCGGCCTCGACGCCCACCAGCCGCACGTCGTCGTCCAGGAAGGCGGAGAAGACGCCCATGGCGTTGCTCCCGCCCCCGACGCAGGCCATGACGTAATCCGGCAGGCGCCCGAGGGCGGCGAGGGACTGCTCCCGCGCTTCCCGCCCGATGACGGCCTGGAAGTCGCGGACGATCATCGGGTAAGGGTGTGGGCCGGCGACCGAGCCGATCAGGTAGTGGGTGTCCCGGACGGTGGCCACCCAGTCGCGCAGGGCCTCGTTCATGGCGTCCTTCAGGGTGCGGCTGCCGGTGGTCACCGGGATGACGCGGGCGCCGAGGAGTTCCATGCGGAAGACGTTGAGGGCCTGCCGGCGCATGTCCTCCTCGCCCATGAAAATGTCGCAGGCCATGTCGAAGAGGGCCGCCGTGGTGGCCGTGGCCACCCCGTGCTGACCGGCGCCGGTCTCGGCGATCAGGCGGCGCTTGCCCATGCGCCGGGCGAGCAGGGCCTGCCCGATGGTGTTGTTGATCTTGTGCGCCCCGGTGTGGTTCAGGTCCTCCCGTTTGAGGTAGATCCGGGCGCCGCCGACGTGCCCGGTCAGGTGGCGGGCGTAATAGAACGGGCTCGGGCGCCCTATGTACTCTCTCCCGTAGTGTTCGATCTCGGCCGCAAAGGCCGGGTCGTTGCGGGCTTCCTTGTAGGCCGCCTCCAGCTCTTCCAGGGCGGGCATCAGGGTCTCGGGGACGAACCGGCCCCCGTAAGGGCCGTAGTAGCCGCGCTCATTAGGGAGCATTTAACACGTCCCTCCTTTAGCGTTGCGGATAAAGGCCCGGATTTGGTCGTGATCTTTGGCGCCGCCGGTTTCCACCCCCGAGGATACGTCCACGGCCCAGGGGCGGACGGCGGCGATGGCCGCGGCGACGTTCTGCGGCGTCAGGCCCCCGGCCAGAATCAAAGGGCGGCGCCAGTGCAGATCCCGGAGCTTCTCCCAGTCCAGGGCGTGTCCCGTGCCCCCCGCCCGGCCGGGGACGAAGGCGTCCACCAGGACGGCCTGAACATTGTAGCGTTGAATGCCGGCCAGGTCCTCCGGGCCGCGGAAACGCAGAGCTTTAATAACCGGGCGGTCGAACGAGGCGCAGTAGTCCGGGGGCTCGTCGCCGTGGAACTGGAGCGCCTGCAGGCGGCAGCGGGCGGCGACGGCCCGCACCGTTTCCGCGGGGGCGTTGACGAAGACGCCGACCGTGCAGACGAAGGGGGGCAACCCGGCGATAATCGCCCGGGCCGCCTCCGGCTCGATATAGCGAGGGCTGGGGGCAAAGACGAACCCCAGCGCGTCGGCGCCGGCTTCCACGGCGGCCCGCGCCGAGGCCTCGTCCCGCAGGCCGCAGATCTTCACCCGGACCATCCTTTATGCCTCCATCCCGCTAAGCTTGCGAACAGCGGCCGCGATGTCCGGGGAGGCCATCAGGGCCTGCCCGACCAGGACGGCGTCCGCGCCTGCGCGGGCGGCCGCCAGTGCCTGCTCCCGCGTGGCGATCCCGCTGGCGGCGACCAGGGTGATGTCCCGGGGAACCAGGGGGGCGAGGCGGGGGAAGGTTCCGGGGTCGCACCGCATTGTCTTCAGGTTGCGGTTGTTGACGGCCAGCAGTGTCGCCCCTACGTCCAAGGCCTGCGACAGTTCCCGCTCATCGTGGACCTCGACCAGGGCCTCTATTTCCAGGGAGCGCGCCACTTCCAGCAGTTCGCGCAGGCCGCCGGCGTCCAGGGCGGCGACGATGAGCAGGACCGCGTCCGCTCCCAGAGCCCGGGACTCGTAGACCTGGTAGGGACTGATGATGAAATCCTTCCGCAGGACGGGCAGGCCGGCGGCTTCACTGACGGCAGGCAGGTGGCTCGGGTGCCCCCGGAAAAAGGGCGTGTCGGTCAGCACCGATACAGCCGCCGCACCGTTTTCCTCGTAGATGCGCGCCACGGCCGCGGGGTCGCCCACGGGGCGGATCGACCCCGCGGAAGGGGATGCCCATTTGATCTCGGCGATCAGCGCCGGAGCGGGTCTTTGCCGCAAGGCGGCGGCAAAGGGCCGGGGCGGGCGCGGGCGCTTTTGCTGCAACAGATTCTCCAGGGGATGACTGATTTCCCTTTCGGCGACCTCGAGCCGCTTATGCGCCAGGATTTCCGCAAGCACCTTGAAGCCCTCCCGTGAAAGCGATAAACTCCTCCATCTTGGCCATCGCGGCTCCGCTGTCAATGGCCCCGGCGGCCAGGCCGACGGCGTGCGCCAGGTCCTCCGCGGCGCCGGCCGCCAGCAGGGCCAGGGCGGCGTTAAAGACCACGGTGTCGCGCCGCGGTCCGGTTTCTCCGGCCAGGACGCGGCGCGTGATCGCGGCGTTGGCGGCCGGGTCCCCGCCCACGAGCGCTTCCAGCGGAGCCGGGGCGAAGCCCAGTTCGGCCGGGTCAATGACGCGGTACGCCACTTCGTCCCCTACGACCTCCCAGACCTGGGCCGGGCCCACGGAGGAGACTTCGTCAAGCCCCCCGGCCCCATGTACCACAAAGGCGTGATCGGTGCCGAGGCGGGCCAGGACCTGGGCGACCAGGGCCGCCGCTTCAGGGCTGTAAACGCCGAGGACCTGCGCCTGGGGGCAGGCGGGGTTGGTCAACGGGCCCAAAATGTTGAAAACGGTGCGGATACCGATTTCCCGCCGGGGCCCGGCGGCATGGCGCATGGCATGGTGCAGGCGGGGGGCGAACAAAAACGCCAGCCCGACCTCGTCGAGACAACGTCCCAGTTCCCGGGCGTCCAGCTCCAGGTCGGCGCCCAGGGCGCGCAGGAGGTCGGCGCTCCCGCAGCGGCTGGAGACCGAGACGTTGCCGTGCTTCGCCACGGGAACCCCCGCCGCCGCCACGACAAAGGCGGCTGTGGTGGAAATGTTGAAGGTGTGCCGGCCGTCGCCCCCGGTGCCGCAGGTGTCGACGACGAAGGGACGGCCGGTGTGGACGGGGGTGGCGTGGCGGCGCATTGACCGGGCAAACCCGGCCACCTCGTCCGGGGTTTCCCCTTTTAAACGCAGGGCGGCGAGCAGGGCGCCCACCTGGGCCGCCGTGGCCTCCCCGGACATGATCTGGGTCATCACCTCCTCGGCCTCCTGCTGGCTGAGGTCCTCACCGGCGATAATCCTGGCTATGGCTTCCTTGATCATCTCGTCTCCTCCCATCTCCACTGTGCAAGAAGTTATTCAGAAGCTGTTTGCCGCCCTCGGTAAGAATGGACTCCGGGTGGAACTGGACCCCTTCAACGGCGAACTCCCGGTGTCTCAAGCCCATGATCAGCCCGTCGGGGGCGCGGGCGCTGACTTCCAGGCAGGCCGGCAGGGAAGACTCCTCCACGACGAGCGAATGGTAGCGGGTTGCCGTAAACGGGTTCGACAGGCCGTGAAACACGGTGCGGCCGTCGTGCGAAATCAACGAGGTCTTGCCATGGGCCGGGGCCGGGGCGCGCACGACCCGTCCCCCGAAGGCCTGCCCGATCGCCTGGTGGCCGAGGCACACGCCCAGGATCGGAACCCGCCCGGCCATCTTGCGGATCAAGTCGAGGCAGATGCCCGCCGTCGACGGAGAGCCCGGGCCCGGGGAGAGGACGATGCGGGACGGCGCCAGCTTCCTGACCTCGGCGAGGTCGAGGCTGTCGTTGCGCCGGACGACGACCTCCGCCCCCAGGCCGCGGATGTAGTCGACCAGGTTGTAGGTAAAAGAATCGTAGTTGTCGATCATCAGCAGCACGGGGTTCATCAACTCACTTTCCGATGGCCTGGACCAGGGCGGCGGCCTTGTGAGAGACCTCCTGGAATTCCCTGTCCGGGTCGGAGTCGGCGACAATGCCGGCCCCGGCCTGGACGTAGGCCGTCCCGTCCTTGATCACCAGCGTGCGGATGGCGATGCAGGTGTCGAGGTCGCCGGAGAGGCTCAAGTAGCCCACCGCTCCGGCATAGATACCCCGCCTTTCCGGTTCCAGTTCTTCAATGATCTCCATGGCCCTGATCTTCGGCGCCCCGCTGACCGTGCCGGCCGGGAAGGCCGCCGCCAGGGCATCGAGGGCGTCGAAACCGGGCGCCAGTTGCCCCTCCACCTCGGAGGTGATGTGCATGACGTGGGAGTAGTACTCCACTTCCATTAACTGATTGACGCGCACCGAACCCGGAAGGCAAACGCGGGCCAGGTCGTTGCGGCCCAGGTCGACCAGCATCACGTGCTCCGCGCGTTCCTTGGGATCGGCCAGGAGTTCGGCGGCGAGGGCCGCGTCCTCGGCGGCGTCCCGCCCGCGCGGCCGCGTGCCGGCGATGGGCCTGGTGAAGACACGGTCGTTTTCCACCCGGATGAGCATTTCGGGGGAGGCGCCGAGGATGACGTGGTTCCCCGCGTCCAGGTAGAACATGTACGGCGAGGGGTTGAGGCTGCGCAGATGCCGGTACACCGTCAGCGGGGCCTCCCTCAAGGGTGCGGAGACGCGGCGGGAGAGCACGGCCTGCAGGATGTCCCCGGCCAGGATGTACTCCTTCGCCCGGCGGACCATCGACGCAAACCGGACGTGGTCTTCTCCGGGTCGCAGGGCGGCCGGAGGCCGTTCCCACGTCTCGGGCGGTGAAACGCCCACCGGCCGGGCCAGCAGTTCCCGGACGGCGGCAATGTCCCGGCACCCCGCGTCAAATGTTTCCGCCGGATCTCCCTCGACGGGGGCGTTGTGGACGACCGTCAGGGTATGGCGGAGATGGTCGAAGACCAGGACGGTCCTGGGGAACAGGAAGAAACCGTCTGGCAGGCCGAGGTCGTCGGGGTTGGCGGCCGGGAGCCGCTCCAGGTAACGCACAAAGTCGTAGGCCAGATAGCCCACGGCGCCGCCGTGAAAGCGCAGCGGCCGGGGGAAGGGGGCGGAGCGATAACGGGCCATCAACCCGCGCAGGACGTCAAGCGGGTGCCCGTCGAGAGCGGCTGCCTGCCCGTCCTTCCCGCTGAGGACTGACTGTCCGTCCTTGATGCGCAACTCCCAGGCGGGATCAAGGCCGATGAAGGAGTAGCGGCCCATCCTTTCGCCGCCCTCGACGCTTTCAAGAAGGAAGGCCACTTTGCGCGTAGCGGAAAGCTTCTGAAACACCGAGATCGGCGTCTCGGTGTCCACCAGCCATTCCTCTGCCAGGGGAATGATGTTATATGTCCGGGCGAATTCCCGGAACTCTTCGTACCGGGGATAAATCAAGGCCTTTACCCCTCCCGCAAAAACAAAAAGCCGATACTCAGCATGGCGAGCATCGGCCCAGGTGACAGCCTTACTCCGCTCCGCTAAGCTCAATCCTCGTTCCCCCTGGGGGAACCCCTCATCTCGTCTGGCTAAACCTATTTAGTTGCCAGAAACAGTAACATGCCGGACAAGGGGTTGTCAACCCCATCAGTACTGTAAATATGCAGGCTGATTTGTCCGTTAACGGGCCGCGGCGGGATTAATTCTATAAGAATGCGGCAATCCGAACGCCGCCCAACGGCGTCTATATAAAACCCACCTTAAACTCGATCAAAAATGTGTCCTGACAATGGGGTCCATCTCAGTTTTGTTTACTCTAAAAAGGTGGTAACCCAGAAAGGATGACTTGCATGAAAAGAGTTATTGCCGGAGTAGCCCTGGTTTGTATCGTCTTTGCCGGAGGTTACTGGACGGGTAGAGCTGTGGTTCCGCCAAAAGAGAGAATCGTGGTGGAAATACCCCAGAAAGAACCAGAGAACTTACAATCATTGTTGTCTGAGACGCTTCCAGAAATTGATCGCCGCATTACCGAGAACTATGGTCAGGATGTAGGTGATTTCTGTGCCTGGGCCGAAGCAATGCATCAGGAGTTTGTCAATTACCACCAGGTTTTCCGCAAGATGTTTCCCCAGGACGTAATTGAGACTGATCCTCTTCTTAGAGAAATCGATGAGGCTTACATGAAATTAATTGATGTTACTAGGCTTACCTATCTTGGCAATGGCCGCTACGGGACAAACAAAGAGTTGAAACCTCAGTGCACTGTAATTAGAAACACCCTGAATGACGCGTTAAACAAGCTGGCCAACCCGGACCTTGCAGCGAAATATGATCGTTAGAAGGAGTTGCCGGCTAAGTACCAGCGAGGTATGCTGGCTGCCGTGACCAGAGTGGAGGGGTTATACAACTAAGCTTCTCCCTTGACTGCCGGATGCGATTGGGCTGCATCCGTGCCAGATACGGGTAATGGTTTCGATGGGGCGCCGGCTCCCAAAACCTGCACTTTTGGCCACTATCCGAACGCCGCCCAACGGCGTCTACATATTAGAATTTGAGGGAGAGTGAGAGGGGGAAGGTGAGATGTTCTCCCGGCTTGGACGTCAATTAAAATGGGCGGCGCTGCTTGCGGCCCTGATCCTGGCGCTTGCCGGACCGGGGAGCGGCATGGCCAGTTATATAGCCTTGACCGACGAGCAGGCTTTTCACTCGGCCGATATCGTGGCCAGGGGAATGTTTGTGGAAAGATCCGCACCCAAGTCAATCGCTTTTATGGTCGACGGAAAGCGCAAGGAGGCCGTGGTCCGGGACTACACTTTCAGAGCGTCGGAAGTCTACAAGGGTAAAATCGCCCTCACGGGAGATACGGTAACAGTACGCTGCCTGGATCCCACAAGCCCGTTACAGGTGGCGGCCGAACAGTTCCACCCCGAATTGAACCGGGAAATGGTCGTGCTTCTTTGCCCGTCGATGTTCACGGAACGGGGTGAACGGGGCGTTTATATGTTTCTGGGAGGTCCCGCGGGCGTTTACGGGATCAACGAAAGCCTGGTCGAGAATGTCCGGTGGAGCGAACCAAAACCGGCGGGAGACTTTATCAGTCAACTGACCGCCTGGTCCAACCGGGTCCCGGCGCACCCGCGTACGTCCTCGGGGGACAATGCCTTACTAACCCTGTTGTTTTGGCCGGCGATCACTCTCTCATTAATCCTGGCCGGAGCCGGCATCGTTTGGCGGCGGCCGGTCCTGCTCATCACCGGAGCGGTATTGTCCCTGCCCTTCTCGTATTACCTGTTCATGACCCCGCGTTTCCACCTCATTGGCCCTCTCCTGCCCCTCTGCCTGTTGGGCGGAGCCCTGGCGGTCCACCGGCGGAGACCCTGGCCGGCCTGGCTGTTATTGGCGGCGGTGGCGGGCTTCTTCGGATGGCTGGGAGCGCTCGTATTGGGGCAGTGAATCAGCTCTGTCGGGAATGGCGCGAGAGGATGTTTTCGAATGGATGTGCCGGAAGAACTCTGTCCCTACTGCGGGGGCCCGGTGACCGAAAACGGCATCTGCAGGGAGTGCGGGAGCCGCGGCAACCCTAACGCGCAGATTTACGACCCGATCGAGGGTGCCTGGCAGCAGGGCCGCGCTCTGCGCCGGCTTGGGCGGTTCGGCAAGGTTGTAGCCGCCGTCTTTCTGCTCGAGATCCTATATCTGATCATCACTTCGTTAGTAGAGGTGATACAAGCCGTTCGGGCATAGGTCACAGGCAGGATCGAGAGGCGTTCGTACCGTCCGGGAGAGAGTTGTTTTTAAGGTCCTCGGTTATTCCACGCCGCTACTGCACTTCACGGCTATGCTGTTTGTGTACCGGGGGCGGAAACGGTTGGGGGTATTGGCGCTGTTACCTTATCTGGCGGTAGTACTATACTTCGGGGCGGCGGTGATTGCGGAATCGCTCGGGTACTACCCAGGCAGGTAGAAGCTCAAAGCATTAGGCATTAAAGAAGGGTCAGCCCTTGGGGGGCTAACCCTTGAACTCGACGTTGGTACCGGCGCGCTCGGCGATCTCGTCCGGGTTCTGCCCGGTGGTGATCTCCTCGCCGCCCCGGGCCGGCGTTCCGATCACGCTTTCAAAGGCCGTGGTCCGCGGCCTTTCTGCTTTCTTGTCATTCTTCTTAGGCATTCGCCCACCTCCTTTCGGCTTTAGCTTGCCTGGAACAGTCTGCCCTATGAGTGGCAATGCCTGGGCGGGACTGGTAAATTTCAGGGCGCGGGGATAGAATACTGTTATGGAAACTGTAATTAAGGTGTCCGAATTCGTCGGAAGGAGGCGGGGGCCATGGGTATTGTTTTCTGTGGCGTGGTGCCGCACCCCCCGATTATGGTCCCGGAGGTCGGCAGGGGCGAAGCCGGGAAGGTCCGGGCCACCCAGGACGCCCTGCGGGAATTAGGGCGCCGGATCAAGGAGAGCGGTGCCGAAACCCTGGTGATCATCAGCCCCCACGGGCCGGTCTTCAGCGACGCCGTGGGGCTCATCATTACTCCGCGGTCCGGTGGTGACCTGGGCCGCTTCGGGGCACCCGAAGCGGCGGTGGACCGGACGACCGACCTAGAGCTGGCCGAGGCTATCGGGCGGGAGGCCCGTGCCCTCGACCTGCATATCGTGGCCATCGACGAGGGCCTGGCCCGGCGTTACCGCGACCTTTCCACGGAGCTTGACCACGGGTTCGTGGCGCCTCTTTACTGGCTGGAGCGGGGCGGGGCGGATCTCCCCCTCCTGGCGGTCGGGATGTCGCTCATGCCGCGGGACCGGCTGTACGCCTTCGGCGTCGCCGTGCGGCGGGCGGCGGAGAGGCTGGGCCGGAAGGCGGCCCTGGTGGCCAGCGGGGACCTGTCCCACCGCCTGACGCCCGATGCCCCGGCCGGGTTCCACGAGCGGGGCAAGGAGTTCGACGCCACGGTGGTCGAGATCTTCCGGACGGGGGAGATTGAGCGCTTGCTGGCCCTCGACGAGGTGTTGGCCGAATGCGCCGGGGAGTGCGGCCTGCGCTCGATGATTATGATGCTCGGCGCCCTGGACGGCCACCGCTTTGCCAGCGAGGTGCTCTCCTACGAGGGACCGTTCGGCGTAGGCTATATGGTGGCCGCGCTCCAACCCGGGGAGCCGGACGAGGAGCGGCGGTTGCTGGACCGCCTGATCACCCAACGGAGGAAGGCGGTGGAGGCGCGGCGGGAAGGGGAGAGCTACATTGTCCGCCTGGCGCGCCGGAGCCTGGAGAACTACCTGCGCGGAGAGGCGCCGCCCGACCCGGGGGAGATCCCGCCCGAATTCCGCCGTCCGGCCGGGGCTTTCGTTTCGCTGAAGAAGGACGGGCAGTTGCGCGGCTGCATCGGGACCATCGCCCCGACGCGCCCCACGGCGGCCGAGGAGGTCATGGAGAACGCCGTCTCGGCCGGGACGCGCGACCCGCGCTTCTTCCCGGTGGAGATCGATGAGCTGGACGAGATCGTTTATTCCGTCGACATTCTGGGCGAACCGGAGCCGGTGGACAGCCTGGACCAGCTTGACCCCAAGCGCTACGGCGTCATCGTCCGCGCGCGGGGCCGCTCGGGGCTCCTGCTCCCGGACCTGGAGGGCATCGACACGGCTGAGCAACAGGTAGCCATCGCCCGGCAAAAGGCCGGCCTTTCACCGGACGAACCGGTGAAGCTGGAACGTTTTGAGGTCAAGCGCTACCGGTAGGGGGTATCGCAGTGGTCCGTGAAGCAGCTTATTACGAGGTCCGCGAGAAAGGTAAAGTCGCCTGCCTGCTCTGCCCGAACCGCTGCGTCATCGCCCCGGGGAAGGCCGGCATCTGCCGCGTGCGGTTTAACCGGGACGGACGGTTGGAGGCAAGGAACTACGGGGAGGTCACCTCCCTGGCGATGGACCCGATTGAGAAGAAGCCCCTCTATCAGTTCTACCCGGGGCACTGGATCCTCTCCCTCGGCACCTGGGGGTGCAACCTGCACTGCCGCTTCTGCCAGAACTGGGAGATCGCGCACGGCGAGCCGGAGTCCGTCGCCGTGGCGCCGGAGCGGGTGGTGGACATGGCCCTGGCCGAGCGGGACAGGCACTGCATCGGCCTGGCCTTCACTTACTCGGAGCCCTCGGTGTGGTACGAGTTCGTGCGGGACACGGCCGTGCTGGCCCGCGAGAAGGGCCTGGTGAACGTCCTGGTGACCAACGGCTTTCTCGAGGAGGAGCCGCTCAAAGAACTCCTGCCCTACGTCGATGCCATGAACATCGACGTTAAGGCCTTCACCGACGAATACTACCGCCGGACCTGCCGGGGCTTCCTGAAGCCGGTCCTGCGGACCGTGGAACTGGCCGCCCCGCGCTGCCACGTGGAACTGACCACCCTCCTGGTGACCGGCCTGAACGACAGCCCCGAGGAGATCACCCGCCTCGTCGACTGGGTGGCGGGCGTCGACCGGAACATCCCGCTGCACTTTTCACGGTACTTCCCAAACTATCGCTTAAACCTCCCCGCGACGCCGCCGGAGACCATGCGCCGCGCCTGGACGATCGCCCGCGAGAGGCTGTCCTACGTCTATCTGGGCAACATGCGGGACGGGGAGGCGGAAAGCACTTACTGCCCACAATGCGGGAAGGCTGTCATCGAGCGGGACGGCTACCTGGTGCACGCCGTCCACCTGACGGAGGATAACCGGTGCGCTTTCTGCGGCTTCGCCGTGCACGTCACGGGAAAAGCACGGGTAAAGACACTCTAAAAGGGTATTGCATTATTATACATACATTCGTATAATTATAAACAGTTTTTCCGTGGGGGCGATGCCGGATGTCCATTATCAAGGCCGGGGTCATCGGGGCCACGGGCTACGCCGGGGCCGAACTGGTACGGCTGTTGGCGCGCCATCCCGCCGTCCGCCTGGCCGCCCTGACCTCGCGCAGCTACGCCGAACGGCCTTTATCCGCCGTCTACCCGCACCTGTACGGCCACGTGGACGAGGTTTTGCGGGAGTTCGACCCGGACGAACTAGTCAGCGAGTGCGACGTCGTCTTCACCGCCCTGCCGCACGGGCATGCGATGGAAGTGGGCCGCAAGGTGCTCGACCGGGGCAAGAAACTGGTCGACATCGGGGCCGATTTCCGCCTGGCCGACGTGGCGGTCTACGAAGAATGGTACCGGGTGACCCATACCGCGCCCGAGATCTTGCCGCGGGTTGTTTACGGCCTGCCCGAACTCAACCGCGAACATATCGCCGGCGCCCCGGTGGTGGCCAACCCGGGCTGCTACCCGACGGCCTCCATCCTGGCTCTGGCCCCGGCCCTGAAGGCCGGGCTGGCCGACCCGGCGAGCATCATCATCGACGCCAAGTCCGGGGTCTCCGGGGCCGGCCGCGGCCTTTCGCTGCGCACCCACTTCGCCGAGTGCAACGAGAACTTCCAGGCCTACGGCGTCCCCGGACACCGGCATACGCCGGAGATCGAGCAGGAACTGTCGCGCCTGGCGGGGCGGCCGGTGCGGGTCTCGTTCACCCCCCACCTGGCGCCCATGAACCGGGGCATCCTGGCCACCGTGTACTTCAGCCTTTCCCGCCCGGTGACCGCCGACGAGTTGCACGCCGTTTACCGGGAGTTTTACTCCGAAGAGCCTTTCGTCCGCGTCCTGCCGCCGGGCACGCTGCCGCAGACCAAGGCCGTCGCGGGCTCGAACCACTGCGACCTGAACGTCGTCGCCGATGCCCGCACCGGGCGGGCGGTGGTGCTGTCGGCCATCGACAACCTGGTCAAGGGGGCGGCGGGGCAGGCGGTGCAGAATATGAATATTATGTTCGGCCGGCCGGAGGGCGAGGGGCTGGCGGGCCCGGGGCTGTATCCGTAGGAAGCGCGGCCAACGGGTTGAAGATGCCGGAATCGGGACCGGGGGCGGGGGACTTCAGCCTGAGCGGCTTGCGGAACGTAAGGGGGAGCCCTGTGCTCCCGGGAGTAAGGTGTAGGCTATTTCATCTGGGAGGCTTTTGACTTGACCGCATTAACCTTCAAAGAAGAAGGGGTTACCGCGCCGCGGGGGTTCCTGGCCTGCGGCCTGCACGTCGGCTTAAAGAAACATAAGAAGGACCTGGCCCTCATCTACTCCGAGGCCCCCTGCAGCGTGGCCGGTGTCTTCACCACCAACCGCGTCAAGGCCGCCCCCCTGAAGGTGACCATGCCCCGCGTCGCCGCGGGGCGCGCACAGGCCGTGATCGTCAACAGCGGCAACGCCAACGCCTGCAACGGTCCCGCCGGCGAGGACGACGCCCGCCGGATGGGGCGGCTGGCGGCCGAAGCCCTGGGTATCCCGGAGGAGATGGTCCTGGTCAGCTCGACCGGGGTCATCGGCCAGCGGCTGCCGGTGGAGAAGATCGCGGCCGGCTTGCCGGATGCCAAGCGGCTTCTCGGGCCGGACGAGGGCGCCGCCGCCGCCGAGGCCATTATGACCACCGACCTTGTGCCCAAGAAGGCCTCCGTAACGATTAACGTCGGGGGACGGCCGGTAACCGTCGGGGGCATGGCCAAGGGCTCGGGGATGATCCACCCCAACATGGCTACCATGCTGGCCTTCATCACCACCGACGCCGCCATCGGCCCGGCGGCGTTGCAGGCCGCCCTGAAGACGGCCGTCGACTGTTCCTTCCATATGATAAGCGTCGACGGCGACACGAGTACCAATGATATGGCCGTGGTTATGGCCAACGGCCTGGCCGGAAATACCGCGCTCGAACCGGGGCAGCCGGAGTTCGCCCTGTTCTGCGAGGCGCTGACCGGGGTTTGCGTGCGCCTGGCGAAGATGATCGCGCGCGACGGGGAGGGGGCGACGACTCTCATCGAGGTGCGCGTCCGCGGCGCCCGGACCGAGGCCGACGCCCGGCTGGCGGCGCGGGCCATTGCCGCCTCCAGCCTGGTCAAGGCCGCCGTCTTCGGGCGGGACGCGAACTGGGGACGTATCATTTGCGCCGCCGGTTACTCCGGGGCCGCCTTCGACCCCGAGCGCTTCGCCGTCTGGCTCGGCGACCTGCAGGTTGCGGCCGGCGGCCGGGGACTGGACTTCGATGAGGCCCGCGCCACGGCGATCCTGTCCGGTGACCCGGTGGTGATCACCGTGGACCTGGGACAGGGCGGCGGAGAGGCCACCGCCTGGGGCTGTGACCTTTCCTACGATTATGTTAAGATAAATGCGGCGTACAGGACATAAGATTTGGAACTGGAACTTAGAAACTATCAATTTCTAATTTCCAGTTAACTGATACTAGCAAGGAGAGGTACCGATTGGTTATCACCGCTATTGAGAAAGCAGGTATTCTTGTCGAGGCCCTGCCATACATTAAGCACTTCCACGGCCGGATCGTGGTCATCAAGTACGGCGGTCATGCCATGCTGAACGGCGCCCTGAAGGAGGCCGTGATGACCGACGTCGTGCTGATGAAGTACGTCGGGATGCACCCGGTGATCGTCCATGGCGGCGGGCCCGAGATCACGGCCGTGCTGCGGAGAATGGGGAAGGAGTCGACCTTCGTCAACGGCCTGCGCGTGACCGACCGCGAGACCATGGAGATCGTGGAGATGGTCCTGGTCGGCAAGATCAACAAGGAGATCGTGGCCATGGTGAACCGCTTCGGCGGGCGGGCCATCGGCCTGTGCGGCAAGGACGCCAACCTGATCGAGGCCGCGAAGAAGCGGGTCCAGGTTGAGCGGGACGGCGTGACCGAGGACGTCGACATCGGCTTCGTCGGCGAAGTCGCGCGCGTCAACGCCGACCTTGTGGCCTCGGTCCTGCGGGAGGGGTACATCCCGGTGGTCGCCCCGACCGCCGTCGGTCCCGACGGGGCCAGCTACAACATCAACGCCGACAGCGTTGCCGGGGAACTGGCCGTCGCCCTGGGGGCCGAGAAGCTGGTCATCCTGACCGACGTCGAGGGGATCATGGCCGACCGCGACGACCCGGGCACCCTGATCTCGACCGTCAAGGTGGCGGAGGTGCCCGATCTCATCGCCCGCGGCGTTATCTCGGGCGGCATGGTGCCGAAGGTGGAGTGCTGCGTGAGCGCCCTGCGCGGCGGCGTCAGGCGCACGCACATTCTCGACGGCCGCGTGCCGCACTCGATCCTGCTGGAGATTTTCACCGACCAGGGCATCGGGACGATGGTAGTGATGCCCGAAAGGGAGAAGTAAACCGATGCGTCAAAACGAAATCATCGCCTTTGCGGACCGCTATTTAATGCGCACCTACGGGCGGCTGCCCATCGTCGTGGTGCGTGGCGACGGGGTCTGGGTCTGGGACGCCGAGGGGAAGAAGTACCTCGATTTCGTGGCCGGGATCGCCGTGAACGCCGTCGGCCATTGCAACCCGCGCGTTGTCGAGGCCGTGATCGACCAGGCGCGGCGGCTGATGCATTGCAGCAACCTGTACTACATCGAGCCCCAGATGCGCCTGGCGCGCATGCTCGTCGACAACTCGGCCTTCGACCGGGCCTTTTTCTGCAACAGCGGGGCCGAGGCCGTCGAGGGGGCCATCAAGCTGGCCCGCAAGTACGCCCGCTCGCAGGGCGGGGAGGACCGCTACGAGATCATCGCCGCCCATAACTCCTTCCACGGACGCACCCTCGGTGCCCTGACGGCGACCGGGCAGGTGAAGTACCACAAGGGATTCGAGCCCCTGGCGGCGGGCTTCAAACACGTCCCCTTCAACGACCTGGAGGCCATGGACGCGGCGATCAATGAACGCACCTGCGCCGTTCTCCTGGAGCCCATCCAGGGCGAGGGCGGCATCAACGTCCCGAGCAAGGACTACCTCCAGGGCGTTCGCCGCCTCTGCGACGCGCGGGGCGCCCTGCTCATCCTGGACGAGGTTCAGACCGGCATGGGCCGCACCGGGCGCCTGTTCGCCCACGAACACTACGGGGTCGTGCCTGATATCATAGCCCTGGCCAAGGCCCTCGGGGGAGGCTTCCCGATCGGGGCCATCCTCGCCCGGGAGCCGGTGGCGTCAGCCTTCACCCCCGGCGACCACGCCTCGACTTTCGGCGGCAACCCCCTGGCCTGCGCGGCCGGTATCGCCACGTTGAAGCTCCTCCTTGGAGAGGACTACATCGGCCACGCCGCCCGCGTGGGCCAGTACTTCAAGGCGCGGCTGGCCGACCTGATGGGACGCTACCCCTTCATCCACGACGTGCGCGGCCGCGGCCTGATGCTCGGGATGGAACTGACCGTCCCCGGCGGCGACATCGTCACCCGCTGCCGGGACGAGGGCCTGCTGATCAACTGTATCGGCCAGAAAGTGTTGCGCTTCGTGCCGCCGCTCATCGTCACCCTGGAGGACATCGACGGGGCCCTGATCATCCTGACGCGGGTCCTGGACGAGGTGAAAAAGGAGGCGGAGAAGGCGTGAGCAGCCTGAAAGGGCGGGATCTCCTTTCCCTAAGGGACCTGACGGCGGCCGAGCTGACTGCGGTCCTGGATCTGGCGGCCGACCTCAAGGCCCGCCAGCGGGTGGGGCAGCCGCACCAACTTTGCGCCGGGAAGACCCTCGGCATGATCTTCCAGAAGTCGTCCACCCGCACCAGGGTTTCCTTTGAGGTAGGAATGTACCAGCTCGGCGGGCACGCTTTGTACCTGAACGCCCAGGACATGCAACTGGGCCGGGGGGAGACGGTGGCCGACACGGCGCGTGTCCTCTCCCGCTTCGTGGACGCGATCATGATCCGCACCTTCGCCCAGGCCGAGGTCGAGGAGCTGGCGCGTTACGCCGACGTCCCGGTGATCAACGGCCTGACCGATTGGGAGCACCCTTGCCAGATCCTGGCCGACCTGCTCACCATCCGCGAACATAAGGGGGCCCTTGAAGGCCTCAAGCTGGCCTGGGTGGGTGACGGGAACAACGTCTGCCACAGCCTGCTCCTGGGCGGGGCGATGACGGGGATGCGGGTCGCCGTGGCCACGCCCCCGGGCTACGCCCCGGCGGGGGCGGTCGTGACCACCGCGCGGGAACTGGCCGCCGCCCACGGGGGCGCCGTCGAGCTTACCGCGGATCCCGCGGAGGCCGTGCGGGAGGCCGACGTCCTCGTCACCGACACCTGGGCCTCCATGGGCCGGGAGGCCGAGCACGACGCTCGGGCGCGGGTCTTCGCCCCCTATCAGGTGAACGAGTTCCTGGTCTCCCTGGCCCGGCCGGACTTCATCTTCTTGCACTGCCTGCCCGCCCACCGGGGCGAGGAGGTCACCGATGCCGTCATCGACGGCCCGCACAGCGTCGTCTGGGACGAGGCCGAGAACCGCCTCCACGCCCAGAAGGCCCTGCTGGCCTCAGTTTTAAGTTAGGGGTCAGGCCCCTAACTTAAAAAGCAGGGTGTTTTAAGTAAAGTGCCTGACCCCTAACTAAAATTGGGAGGAAGGGAGAGAGCACGTGACCGCGTCCTTACCTAAAGTCGTCCTGGCCTATTCCGGCGGCCTGGACACATCGATCATCATCCCCTGGCTGAAGGAGAACTACGGCTACGAGGTCATCGCCGTGACGGCCGACCTGGGTCAGGGCGAGGAGGTCGCCCCCGTCCGGGAGAAGGCCCTGGCCAGCGGGGCGAGCAAGGTCTATATCGAGGACGTGCGGCGGGAGTTCATCGAGGATTACCTCTGGCCGCTGCTGCGCTCCGGCGCCGTCTACGAGGGCAAGTACCTGCTGGGGACCTCGGTCGCCCGGCCGCTGATCGCCCGGAAACTGGTCGAGGTCGCCGGGGCCGAGGGGGCCGTCGCCGTCGCCCATGGGGCGACCGGCAAGGGCAACGACCAGGTCCGCTTTGAACTAACCGTCAAGGCCCTGAACCCCGACCTGAAGATCATCGCCCCCTGGCGGGAGTGGGACATCCGTTCCCGCGAGGACGCCATGGCTTACGCCGCCGCCCGCGGCATCCCCGTCCCGGTGACCAGGGAGCGGCCCTACAGCATGGACCGCAACATCTGGCACCTCTCGCACGAGGGCGGCGCACTGGAGGATCCGGGCCACGAGCCGCCGGACGACGTCTACGTCCTGTGCGTGCCGCCCGAGAAGGCGCCCGATGTGCCGGCCTACGTCGAGCTGGAGTTTGAGCGGGGCGTGCCCGTAAAGCTTGACGGGCAGGAGCTGGACCCGGTGGCGCTGCTGGAGCGCCTGAATGAGTTGGGCGGGGCCAACGGCATCGGCATCGTGGACATGGTCGAGAACCGCCTGGTGGGGATGAAGTCCCGCGGCGTCTACGAGACCCCGGGCGGGACGATACTCGTGGCCGCGCACCGCGAGTTGGAACTGCTGACCCTGGACCGGGCGACTTTGCACTTCAAGGACTCCGTTGCCGTCCGGTACGCCGAGCTGGTCTACGACGGCCTGTGGTTCACGCCCCTGCGCGAGGCCCTGCAGGCCTTCGTGGACAAGACCCAGGAGACCGTCACCGGCCGGGTGCGGATGAAGCTTTACAAGGGCAACTGCGTGCCGGCGGGCGCCTGGTCGCCCTACTCCCTGTACCGCCAGGACTTTGCTACCTTTGAGGAGGACGAGGTCTACAACCAGAAGGACGCCGAGGGGTTCATCAACCTCTTCGGCCTGCCGCTCAAAGTACGGGCCCTGATGCTCCGGGAAAGCAAGGTGGGTAAGTAGAATGGCCGACCTGTGGGGCGGGCGTTTCCAGAAGGGCAGCGACCCGCTGATGGAGGAGTTCCACTCCTCCCTTGCGTTTGACCGCCGCCTGTACCGCCAGGACATCCGGGGGAGCATGGCCCACGCCCGGATGCTGGGCCGGGTGGGGGTGCTCACCCCGGACGAGGTCGAGGCCATCGTCCGCGGCCTGGCCGCCGTGCAGGACGACATCGAGGCCGGGCGGGTGGCCTTCACCAGCGAGACCGAGGACATCCACAGCCTGGTGGAGCGGGAACTGATCGCCCGCATCGGCGAGGCGGGCAAAAAGCTGCACACCGGCCGCAGCCGCAACGACCAGGTGGCCCTGGACGTGCGGATGTACCTGAAGGACGAGATCCGGGAGATCCTGCGGCTGGTCCGCGGGCTGCAGGCGGTCCTGCTGGACCTGGCCGAGGAGCATGTCGAGACGGTCATGCCCGGCTACACGCACCTGCAGCGTGCCCAGCCGGTGACCTTCGCCCACCACCTGCTGGCCTACTTCGAGATGTTCGACCGCGACGCCGGGCGGCTGGCCGACTGCTGCCGCCGCACCGACGTCATGCCCCTCGGGGCGGGGGCGCTGGCCGGCACGGTCTTCCCCCTGGACCGGGAGTGGGTCGCCGCGGAGCTGGGCTTCGCCGCCGTCGCCGAGAACAGCATGGACGCCGTCGCCGACCGGGACTTCGCCGTGGAGTTCTGCGCCGCGGCGTCCCTGGTGATGGTGCACCTCAGCCGCTTCGCCGAAGAGATCGTCCTCTGGTCGAGCCAGGAGTTCTCTTTCGCCGAGCCCGACGACGCCTTCGCCACCGGCTCCAGCATCATGCCGCAGAAGAAGAACCCCGACGCGGCCGAGTTGGTGCGCGGCAAGGCCGGGCGCGTCTTCGGGCACCTGACCTCCCTGCTGACCTTGATGAAGGGCCTGCCCCTGGCCTACAACAAGGACATGCAGGAGGACAAGGAGGCCCTCTTCGACGCCGTGGACACGGTGAAGAAGTGCCTGGCCGTCTTCGGCCCCATGGTCCGCACCCTGCGCATCGACCGTGAACGCATGGCCGCCGCCGCCCGGGGCGGTTTCACCAACGCCACCGACCTGGCGGACTACCTGGTGAAAAAGGGCGTGCCCTTCCGCGAGGCGCACGCCGTGGTAGGGCGGGCCGTCGTCTACTGCCTTGAGAAGGGAAAGGACCTTGAAACCCTGACCCTGGACGAGTACCGCGCCTTCTCCCCGGCGGTCAACGAGGACGTCTACGCGGCCGTCAGCCTGGAGACCGCCCTGCGCCAGCGCAGCCTCCGCGGCGGCCCGGCGCCGGAAACCGTTCGGCGGGCAATCGCCCGAGCGCGGGAGCGCCTGGCCGCCTCACAGGGATAGTTTGATAGTACAAAGTTTAGGGTCATAAATCAAAGGAACTATTTGAATAGTATAGCAACCACGCGCCTATACCGTCAGAGAGGCCCAGAAACGGTTGGGGACAGGCTCTGACGGCTGGTCTGGATTAAGAAAACCCTTCATACTTCGATATAGAAGGGTTTTCCTGCTTTTAGGAGCAAGAAAGGAGGCGGTCACAGGTGTCCAGACTGTTGCGGGTAAACATGGGGGACCTCAGTGTACGATGGGAGGATAAGCCTGCCGACTATGCCCTGCTGGGCGGGCGGGCGCTGACCTCGCGTCTGGTGTACGACGAGGTGCCGTCCACGGCCCAAGCGCTGGGACCGAACAACAAGCTGGTGTTCGCCCCGGGCTTACTGACCGGCACGCACGCCCCATCTTCCGGGCGGCTCTCGGTGGGGGCCAAGTCCCCCCTTACCGGGGGCATCAAGGAGTCCAACGCCGGCGGCATCACGGCGCAGAAACTGGCCAGCCTCGGAGTGGCCGCCATCATCGTTGAGGGACGGCCCGCTCCCGGTACCTGGCGCGTGCTGGTCGTGGATGCGAAAGGCGCGCGGTTGGAGCCGGCCGACGGGCTTAACGGGCTCGGCTGCTACGAGCTGAACGAACGGCTGTGGGCGAAGTACGGAGACGGCTGTGGGATCATCTGCATCGGCCCGGCCGGCGAACAACTGATGGCGCTGGCCGGTGTTTCGACCAACGACAGCGAGAATCACCCCGGGCGTTACGCGGGCCGCGGCGGACTGGGCGCCGTGATGGGCTCCAAGGGCCTGAAGGCGATTGTCATCCGTTCCGCCGAGACCTTCGGCGTCAAAGTGGCCGACGCGGAGAAGTTCAAGGACGCCCAGCACCGCCTGGCCAAGGCCCTCACCACCCACCCGGTGTCGGCCCAGACCCTGCCCACCTACGGGACGGCCGCCCTGATTAACGTGCTGAACGAAGCCGGCGGCCTGCCGACCCGCAACTTCAGCTCCGGACGCTTCGAGGGCGCGGCCGGGATCAGCGGCGAGACCATGGCGGATACCATCAAGGCCCGCGGCGGGAAGGGCAAGACGGGCCACGCGTGCCACCCGGGCTGTGTTATCCGCTGCTCCAACATCTACCCGGACGAGAAGGGCGAGGTGCTTTGCGCCCCGATTGAGTACGAGAGCGACTGGGCGCTGGGGGCGAACATGGGCATCGACAACCTGGACTACGTCGCCATGCTCAACCGCCTTTGCAACGACGTCGGCCTGGATACCATTGAGACCGGCGTCACCTTCGGCGTGCTGATGGAGGCCGGGGTGCTGCCTTTCGGCGACGGGCCGGGAGCCATCGCCATGCTTGATAAGGATGTCCGCCGCGCCACCCCGCTGGGGCGGATCATCGGCGCCGGGTCGGCCGTGGCCGGCCGGGTTTTCGGCGTCACCCGCGTCCCGACGGTCAAGGGCCAGGGGATGCCGGCCTACGACCCGCGGGCCGTCAAGGGCATGGGCGTCACCTACGCCACCACCCCGATGGGCGCGGATCACACCGCGGGCTACGCCACGGCGGCCAATATCCTCAAGGTCGGCGGGTACGTCGACCCGTTGAAGCCCGAGGGCCAGGTGCCACTCTCCCGCGACCTGCAGGTGGCGACGGCCTTCGTGGACGGCACCGGCCTGTGCCTCTTCACGGCCTTCGCCCTCTTGGATATGCCGGACGCCCTGGCGGCGGTCTGCGACCTGGTGGCCGCGAAGGAAGGGGTCGCTTTCAGCGCCGTGGACGCCGTGGCTTACGGGCAGAAGGTCCTCGCCTGGGAGCGGGCCTTCAACCGTGCGGCGGGCTTCGCCCAGGCGGATGACCGCCTGCCGGAGTTCATGTCCAGCGAACCGCTGCCGCCGCACAATACCGTCTTCGACGTGCCGGAGGCCGAACTGGACGAAACCTTCAAGCCCTTCGAGGGGTAGGATAAGAAGGGACCCTTAGTAATCGCGGAAAGGAGGCCGGCCCGTGAGGATCGAGCTTCGTGTCTTTGCCACCCTCACCAAGTACCGCCCGGACCTGGCCGGAGGCGAGCCCCTGAAAATTGAGGTGCCCGACGGGAGCACCGTGGAGGATGTCCTGGCGGGCATCGGCGTGCCCACGCGGGAGGTCAAGGTGGTCATGGTCAATGGGCAGCAGGCCGACCTGCGCTGGCCCCTGCGCGACGGCGACAGGGTCGGCGCCTTCCCGCCGGTGGCCGGGGGATGAACGCCGTGCCCCCGCGGGAACGCTACGCGCGACAGTTGATCCTCCCGGGCTGGGGCGACGAGGCCCAGGAACGCCTCGCCCGGGGACGGGTGCTCGTGGTCGGGGCCGGGGGGCTGGGCTCCCCGGCCCTGACCTACCTGGCCGCGGCCGGGGTCGGAACGCTGGGCATCGTCGATCCCGACCGCGTTGAGATCTCCAACCTCCAGCGCCAGGTGATCTATGCCAGCGCCGACCTCGGGCTCTTGAAGTGCCGGGCGGCGGCGCGGCGCATCAAGGCGCTCAACCCGGGGATTGCGGTGGGCGAGCACCCGCTGGCCTTGACGGCGGAAAACGCCGATGAGTTGATCAGCGGGTATGACGTCGTGGTCGATTGCACCGACAGCCTGTCCGTAAGGTTCGTCATTAATGATGCCTGTCTGCGCCTTAACCGCCCGTGGGTGCACGGGGCGATCTCGGAGTTCTACGGGCAGGCGACGACCTTCATCCCGGGACGGGGGCCCTGCCTGCGTTGCCTGTACCCCGAGGGCGACACCCCGGCCGCTCTCCCGCGCGGCGTAATGGGGCCGGTGGTCGGCCTGATCGGTACCATGCAAGCGGGAGAGGTGATGAAGCTCCTGACCGGCCTCGGGCGGCCGCTGGCGGGCCGGATGCTCGTCTGGGAAGCCCTGCCGGCGCGGTTCACGGAGTTCACGTTGCGCCGCGACCCTTCCTGCCCCGCGTGCGGTCTTATTTCATCCATGACTTGACGATAAAGGAAATGTCCGATATTGTCGTAACAGCAGAAATATGCTTACGGCATAAACGGCTCTTAAGTTCGGCGGTTTGTCTGGCAACCGTATCTTAACCTTGTGGAGGTCAAGAGAACAGACATGACTCCCGATTCGTCACCATCCTTACAGTTTCCGGAACCCGTGCGTCAGGCTGATCTCACCATCCGCCTCTCGGAGTTCGAAATCCCTCCTATGCAAGATGTTCTGCTGGTGGGGAGAAGGGCGATCATCGGGCCGGAAGCCATAAGGAGGATGGTGGATGCTCTGTCGCCGGAACAGTATGAAGTCATTCGCACGGACCATCGCTTGTTCGAGGCCGTTGTATTGAAGAAGTCCCTTACCAAGCTTATGCCGAAAGACAAACTGTTGGCCATTGTTTTGGAGGAGGGTGAACGCGTGGCCATGGAGGATACAGTTGTCAAGGCACAAGTGAATATTATCATTAAGGTAAACCGGGCGGTCGATTTGTGATGTCCAACATCAGTGAAATCATGACCAGAGAATTGGTGACCGTTACACCGAACGACTGTGTCGGCCGCGTAGTCTCCTTGATGGAACAGTTCAAGATAGGCGGGATGCCGGTTCTGGCGGAAGGACGTGTTGTCGGTATCGTCACCTCGCGCGACGTCAGGCGTTCGCATCCTAACCGACTGGTGGCCGATGCCATGAACTCGCCGGTGGTGACCGTATTGCCCACCTGTTCCCTCTGGGAAGCTGATAGAGTCTTGCGACGGTACGGGATTGAACGCCTGGTGGTGGTCGAGAAAGGTTCACTGGTGGGTTTGGTGACAAAGTCCCGGCTTTCCGCTGAACTGGGCAAACACTTAGACAGCCTGACGGGTTTAAGCCGGGCGGAGTTCATAAAGCGGAAGGCACAGGAACTGGTGGGGGAGGGGAAGGATGTCACGGTCCTCTTCCTGGACCTTGACGATTTTGGAGCAATTGACAAAGAACTGGGTCACGTACAGGGCGACGAGATTTTGCGCCGGGTGGCGGATATACTTAAGAGGATGGTAAGACCGGGTGCGGATTATTTAGGCCGGTATGCCGGGGACGAATTTGCGGTCGTTACCACAAGATCCCTGGATGATGCCGTAAGCCTGGCCGGGCGGATGGTCAGTGCAATAGGGGAAGAACAATGGCCTCAAGGGGCAAAAGTAACCGGCTCGGCCGGCGTAGCCGGGTGGAAACGAATCAGCCGGCACAATGGCGGGCGTACGGTGGAGGACCTCATAAACCTGGCCAGCCTTGCCTGTACCAAGGCAAAGAGATGCGGGGAGCCGGTTGTCGTTGCCGGCGATGGCCCGGGCTTTCAACCGCAGCCGGGTCTTGTGCCAGGCTGACAGCTCCCCACATGCAGCCCCTGCGGAAGGCGTGTGTAAACCTAGGGCTTTTGCGGGCTTGCGCGCAGTTGGGCCGTCGCCAGCCGGCGCGGGCCGGCGTAAAGAGCGAAGGTGTAGATGCCGGGGCGTGGGAAGGTAAAGGATGGGCAGGAGACGATCAGCACCCGCTCCGGGGGGTGCGGGGGGCGGCAGATGAAGTGCGGGCTTTCCCCGAGTTCGCCTCCCGGCGGGCGGAAGAAGTAAAAGAGGTTGTAGGCCCTGTCGGCCGCAAAGCCTCGTACCCGGGCCACGATTTCAAAGTCAACAGGCCCGGCCGGAAAGTCCGGGAACAACAGTTGATCGAACGGAACACCCCTGGCGGTCCGGAAAAGGATGCCGGCTGTTTCAAGGGTCACCACCCAGGATCAAACCCTTCTGGTACTTATTACCAGAAGGGTTTCTACATACCGGCCTGGTTTCCTGGAAACAATATCCACCTATTACCGACAGCGTTCGCCGCCGGCCGGCTAAAGCTGTTGCGTGGCTGCATTTTCCGCTGCCACCACCAGCGGGTACGCGGCGGGGGCGGGGGTGAGCAGGGGATGGGTCCCCATCTGGAAGGACGCAATCTGCGTGACTGTCATCCGGTGCAACAGGCAGGCGCTGAGTAGGTTCACCAGCTCGCCGGCGCTCTCGTCCCCCACGACCTGCCCGCCCAGCAGGGTCCCGGTGTAACGGTCAAACACCAGCTTGACTCTCATCTCCTGTGTCCCCGGCAGGGCGCTGGGGTGGTGACCGGGGGCCGAGGCCTCCCCGATCAACAGTTCGTAACCTTTTTCCTGGGCCATCCGTTCGGTCAGGCCGGCGCAGCCGAAGGCCTTGGTCCCGATCCTGGTGGAGAAAACGCCGACGGTGCCGGGGTTTGTCCGGCGCCGGGCGAAGAGGTTGGCCCCGGCCACCCGGGCCTCCATTCCGGCCACCGAAGCCAGGCGGATGCGCACGGGGTTCCCGGCGAAGAAGGAGAACTTCTCGGTGCAGTCGCCGCAGGCGAAAACGTCGGGATCCGAAGTCGCCATGGTCCGGTCGACCAGGATGCCCCCCATCGGCCCGAGCGCCAGGCCGGCCTCCTGCGCCAACGACACTACCGGCCGCACCCCGGTGGTGACCAGCACCACGTCGGCCGGCAGCCCGGTACCGTCATTCAGCCATGCGCCCCGCACCCAGTCGTCGCCGACAAACTCCGTTACCTTCCTGTCCGTCAGGATGGTTACCCCGAGAGCGGCGAGTTCCTGCTCCGCTTCGATGCAGATCTCCTCGTCAAAGGAAGTGAAAAGGCAGCAGGGAAGGATCTCCACCACGGTTACCTCCAGGTCCCGGTGCTTTCGAATTTCCTCGGCCAGCTCGACCCCGACGAAGCCGCCGCCCACGATAACCACCCGCCTGGCTATGTCCAGCGCGGCGAGGACCTCCTGGAGGTACGGAAGATCCTTCTTAATCCAGAACACATTTCGCTTATCCATTCCGGGAATGGACGGCAGGACGGGGTCCGAGCCCGTCGCGAGTACCAGGCGGCCGTAACCGACGCTTTCCCCCGAGGCCATGTGGACCTCCCGGGCGGCGCGGTCGATGCGGGTCACCTGCCCGATATGCAGGGCAATACCCCGTTTTTCGAGAACGTAGTCGGGGTTCACGTTCTTCAGGGGATCCTTGAGACCCCCGAACATGTAAGGGATGCCGCACGGGATCAGAGTTCTTTCCTCCTGCCTGATGAGCAGCACTTTCTTTTCCGGGTAGTGCCGGCGGGCGGTCGTGGCCGCGGTTACCCCCGCCGTGCCCCCGCCGACGACGATGACGTCAAAGAAACCGTCCATCGAGCAGACTCCCCCCTTCAACTGCATGTGCTTTTATTCACAATGTTTGGCGTATTGTACCACAGAATCGCAATAGGTTCTACAGATCGAAATGCTTTTGTACCAACCGGGCGAACATCTTCAAGTCTCGGGTCTTGTTCTTTAGGACGCCGAACACGATGTTGGGGTCGATGAAAGACCTGTCGACCATGCTAGAGCCTCCTTAAGGCGGCTTCGGTGAGGAACCTCTCCATCGGGAGAAAGTCCAGGTAAAGGGTGAGCGCCTCGGTCTCGCGCTCAATGCGCCGCCGCGGGTCGTTTTCCACCACCAGTCGGCCGGTCCTTAAGATCTGGTGCCGCATTGCGGGGGATGCGCCGTCGAAATCCAGTACCTGAACCGGCCTGCGGACGAGATTACCCAGGGCTATCTCCAACTCCAACCCCCGCTCGAAACGCGCCTAGACGTCCCCTGCGCCGGCGGCGTAGATGATGGCCACGTCTGGGATTGCGCGACAGGGAGCGCGCCGGGCTTATGGCAAGGTTTCCAGGAGAATCGCCGCCGCCAGGCCGACGGCCACCGTCAGCAGCATGTTGCGGCTGAGGACCGCCGCCGCGAAGCAGGGGACGGCCGCCAGCAGGTTGGTGTTGGCGGCGTTGAGGGCCACCTGCCCGTCCCGGAGCAGAAGCTCGGGCGCCAGCAGCGCCGACAGGACGGCCACGGGGACGAAGCGCAGCCAGCGGATGAAGCCCTCCGGGAGGCCGACCCGGGCCAGGAGGGCCAGGGGGAGCATGCGCGGGATGTAGGTCACGGCGGCCATGCCGAGGATCACTAAGAGTTTCGTTTCCACTTTTCCCACCCCGAGGCGAGCGTGGCCACGAGCAGGGTGGCCACGATGATGTTCCAGTTGCCCGGCAGGAGCAGGGCGCAGGCGACGGAGAAGGCCGCGGCCAGCAGGGCCGCCGCCGCCAGCAGCCTGTCCCGGACCTGCAGGACGAGCAGCGAAATGAACATCGCCGGGAGGGCGAAGTCCAGGGGCAGGCGGTCCAAGCCCGGGACCAGGGAACCCCCGGCCGCCCCGATGAAGGAGCCGCTGACCCAGCCTGAGTACGAAGTCAGGTGAGCGCCGTACATGAAGAAATGGTGGTGCCGCCGGCGGGCATACTCCGTACTGTTCAGGGCGAAGGTCTCGTCCGTGACGCCGGTCGCCAGGAGCGCCAGGCTGGGGAAACCGAGGCCGCGCAGGAAGGGGGCCAGGGAGGCGCCCATCAGGACGTGGCGCAGGTTGACGAGGAAGGTCGTGAAGATGACCGTCAAGGGGTCCATCCCTACGGCGAACATTCCCACGGCGATGAACTGTGCCGCCCCGGCGTAGACGAAGAGCGACATGGCCATCGTGTCCAACAGGCTTAAGCCCGCGTCCCGGGCCAGCACCCCGTAGGCCACCGAGAGGGTCAGGTAGCCGAGGAAGATCGGGACGGCCTGCCGCGCGCCGGCGGAGAATTCGCTCCAGGGACGGGCTGGAGATGCGCCCGACTCGTATACGGTTACCGAAGACAAGGTTAAGGCTCCTTAAATGCTTAAATGCATCGAATGAAACATATTTTATCATGGCTCCCGGCTGTTGTGGGTAGGACATTCGTCTTGGACACCAGCGCAATCCCTCAGCTTATATCGACGTAATTTGACAAAATCCGCAATAATGATACCATTTTAACTAGGGATTAGGTTAAGGATTAAGTTGATGGACTGAGGGGGGCTTGGTTCGGTGGATTTGGCAAAATTCATGGCGAATATCTTTAAGGCGGAAGATATTGCCACACTGTCCGAACTGGGCCGTCTAGTGGACGACGACTCCGGCCGGCACTGGGACGGCCTTCAAAACGCACTTGATCTTTCGGATCGCAAAATGGACGAAGCCGTACGCTCCCAACTGGTTGCGTCGATTCTCGGAGCCCTGGAGCTTTCTTACGACGGAATCTGGATCACGGACCGGCATGGCCGCACAATCTATGCCAACCAAGCCAGCCGCCAGTTCTACGACGCTGCTCCCGAGGAAATTATCGGGCGTAATGTAGATGATCTTATCGCAAAGGGCTATTTCGACGTTTGCGCCTCCCGCGACGCGGCCAACAAGCGGGCGGTTGTTTCACGCGTCATCCGTAGCAGAACGGGCAGGGAACTGCTGGTTACGGCGAAGCCCGTCCTTAGCGGGACAGGGGATGTGGCTTACGTCATCTCCAACGTACGGGATATTACACGATGGCAGACCCGGGAGGAGGATGGCGCGGGCGGTGAAGGCTACCCTAACTTTATGAGGCGCTACGGCATCGTCTTCACCGAGGACAGCCCGCTGGTCGATGTGGCGAAAGCGGCCTCACGCGTCGCCAAGACCGACTGCACCGTTCTCCTTGAAGGTGAATCCGGGGTGGGTAAAGAGGTTTTTGCCAGGTTTATCCATCAATGTTCCGCCCGCTGCGACGGGCCTTTTGAAGCGGTAAACTGCGGGGCCATTCCCGAAACCCTGTTCGAGTCCGAGATGTTCGGCCATCAGAAGGGTGCCTTCACCGGGGCGCTCGTGGCGCGAGCCGGAGCGTTTGAAAGGGCGCAGGGCGGCACACTGTTTCTGGATGAAGTGTCTGAGATTCCCCTCACCCAGCAGGTTAAACTTCTTAGGGCCATCCAGGAAGGGGAAGTCAGGCGGCTGGGAAGCAAAGCGCCTGTCAAGTTAAACGTAAGGATTATTGCCGCCACCAACAGGAACCTCGCGGCTTATGTAAAGGACGGCCGGTTCAGGGATGACCTGTATTACCGTTTGAACGTCGTTCCCTTGTATATTCCTCCTGTCAGAGAGCGGAAAGGCGATATTGCCCTGCTATTGGAAACCATTCTGTCGCAATTCAACCATAAGTACGGATGCAATAAACTCCTTTCCCCGGATGCTATACAAGCTCTCCTTGCCTATGCATGGCCGGGTAACGTGCGAGAGATGATTAACCTCATCGAAAGACTGGTGATAATAAGCCCGGGGAACGTGATCAGGCTTGTGGATCTGCCCGAGCATATTAGCCGGCAACCCGGCGGGGTTTCCCGCGAGGGCGGTATTGAATCGCTAAAGGACGCGATGGAAAATGTGGAAAAGAAAATGCTCCTTTTAGCGCTAAAGCGTTACGGCAGTTCAAGAAAAGCCGCCAAAGCGCTGAAGGTCACCCATTCCACTATTTGCCGCAAGGCGAAAAAGTACGGTCTGCCGCTCGACCAATAGATCCCTTTACCGGCGATACCTTGTAAACCCCGGTTTTCTTTCGGCAGTGCTGGCAGATGTACTCCTTTACCTGGCGTTCGACCTCGTTTGTCGAGTGGCAGTGGACACATCGCGCCTGGCACCGGGGCATGCAAAGAGACAGGCCGAAAGCAGCCAACCCCACGTAGATGAAGTACCACCAGTTCATCAACAACCCCATCAGGACGCCGAAAATCAGGAAGCGCGTGCCCGCCCACCGCAAGAGATGCGTCCTGGGCTGCCGGGTTTTCATTTCGTAGTAGCACGTTAGATCCTGCATACTATACCTCCTCGCACAGTAAGGATACGGAAAAGGGGGAGAGAAGCCGGCCGCATTGTTGCCGGCTTCTCTCTTTGGGAGTTCCCAGAGGAGAGAGTCACTGGGATCTCGCTGGCTGGCTACTCAAGTTTAAACAGGCGGGCTGCGTTATCCCACAGCACCTTCCGCAGGACGTCGTCCCTGAACGGCAGCTTGGTGAACTTCTCGACCGTCGGTTTTAACTGCGCGAAGGGGTGCGCGGAGGCGAACAGGACCTTGTCGCCCAGAATGCTGTTGGCGGCCTCCACAATGAGCTTGGCCCCGGGGAGGAAGTGGTATACCGAGGTCTCGAAGTACACGTTGTCGTGCCTGAAGGCGATGGCGATCATTTCGTAGGTGAAGGGCCAGCCCCCGTGGGAGCATACGATCTTCAACGTGGGGAAGTCCGTCGCCACTTCGTCCACCGGCATCGGGGAACCGTAGCTGAGATAGGTTCCGCCGACCGGCAAGGGGCCGATGGTAATGAACACCGGCACGTCCAGTTCGGCGCACTTCTGGTAGATCGGGTACATCCGGCGGTCATTGGCGTACATGTTGGCCCCGAACGGGTCCATCGAAACGCCTTTGAGTTTCAGTTCGTTAATGGCCCGCTCCACTTCGGTGACCGCCGCCGGTCCCTTGTTGGGGTCGATACCGGCCAGGCCGATGATGCGGTCGGGATACCGGTTCATTATCCGGGCGACGTAGTCGTTGGTGACCTTCCAGGCCGAGGTGGACTCAATGTCCCGCCCGGTGCAGACCACCTTCGAGATGCCGGCTTCGTCCAGGTCGGCGATGAACTCCTCCAGCGTCCCCACGGGCGGCAGCGGGTTCCCCGACTTCTCGAACACCTTCTTAATCGCGGCGCCGTCCAGCAGGGAGTGGTACTCGGGCGTGTTGGGCCTCGCCCGGCAGTCCAGGATCTTGTAGTTGCCATTGTTGGACATCGTTTTTTACCCTCCTTAGAAAAGTTGTTCCGTGAATTACCAAGCGCTACTGAACGATCTCCTCCAGCACTTTGCCCTTGGTCTCAGGCGCAAAGGCCAGACCTATTAACGCCCACAGCCAGGTCAGGCAGGCCAGGGCGATGGCCATTCCATAGCCGACCTGTACGGCAAGCGCGCCGATGGCCCACGGCCCGCCCACGGAGATGATGCGGCCGATCTGGGGAGCCAGGGTTGTTCCGGTACCGCGCAGCCTGGTGGGGAAGAGCTCGGGATAGTACACCGTGAACCCGGAATAGATCCCGAGGGTTCCGAACCCGGCGAGGATGCCGCACAGGTACAGCCAGAAGGGGCTCGGGGCCCACAGCATGTACAGGGGGGTGAATATGGCGCTTAGCAGGATGTACAGCAGGAAGGTCGGCTTCCGGCCGATGCGGTCCGCGATCGGCCCCCAAACCAGGTAACCGATGCCGGCCCCGATGTTGAAGACCACAAACCAGGTACTGCTCTTAACGATGTCAAATCCTCTCTCCTGAACGAGGAACGCGGCGGCGAAGGTCAGGATAGCCCAGCAGACGATCAGTTCGGCCGAGGTCATCGCCGCACCGATGGCGACGTGCTTGACGAGCTTGGGCTCCTTGAAGAGCTGGCTGACGGTGTTGGGCACCGCTTCGCCTTGGGCCTTTAGCTCTTCGCGGCGCTGCTTCTCCCGGGTGAAGCGCGCGGTCTCCTTCACCGTGCGCCGGATGTAGAGCACCAGCAGGGCCGGAACCAGACCCGCCAGGAAAACGGCACGCCACCCCCAGAGAGGTTCGACGACCATCACTACCAGAGAACCCAGGATGCTGCCCCAGGCCCAGCAGCTCTGCATAACGCTGCCGCACTTGGAGCGGTGTTTCGCGGGCCACGTTTCGGCGATAAGCGTCGCCGCCACGGCCCACTCGCCGACACACCCGAAACCGGTGAAGAAACGGAAGACCGCGAGTGACTGCCAGCTCCAGGCCACGGCGCATAAGCCCGTTGACACGGCGTAGATGCTAATGGTCAGCATCAGGGCGTTCCTCCGGCCGATGTAATCGGCCAGGATGCCACACAGAATCCCGCCGAACACCTGGCCTAAAAGGAAGATGGTGACCATCAACCCGCCGGTTACGGCGCTGATCCCGAACTCCGCCATGATCTTTGGCAGGACCAAGACGAAGAGGATGGAATCCATGCCGTCAAAGACGTAACCGGCAACCGCGGTGTACATTATTTTCCACTGGTAGGGCGTAATCTTTTCGGTTTCGCCCTCCAGTTCCGTTATGACCGGTGCAGCTACTTGTCCCGTAGTATCAGGCATAACCCTTGATCACCTCCACTGCCGGATAGCTTATTAGGTAGCCAGGTCGAGTCCAAGCAGTTGGGCGGCGTTCTCGTACATCACCCTCCGCCGCACCTCATCCTTGAAGGGCAGATTGTCCCAGGTACGCAGGCACTTTCTGAAGTTGACAAACGGGTGTGCGCTGGCATACAGAAGTTTCTTGTCAATCAGGCCGTCGTTCGCGGCTTTGACATAGAGATCCGAGCCGGGCATGGTTTCGTAGGCCGAGATCTCGAAGTACACGTTACGGTTTCTTAAGGCGACCGTAATCATCTCGGCGACCCAGGGATAGCCGCCGTGGCTCACGATGATCTTCAGTTCGGGGAAGTCGCGGGCCACAAAGTCGACGTAGCGCGGCGCGACATGGTCGATGACCGCGCCGGGCACAAACGCGCCGGGGCCGGCCGTGATTTCCACCGGTACACCCAGTTCCGTGCATTTCGCATAAATTGGGTAGTACCTTGCGTCGTTGCAGTACATCTGATGCATGTAGGGGTCAACCGACACGCCGGCCAGGCCCAGTTCGGTAACGGCACGCTGTATTTCACGAACGGCGGCCATCCCTTTCCACGGGTCTGCTCCCGCGAATCCAATGAACATATCGGGGTGCTTGTTGACGATCTCCGCGATGTGGTCGTTAGTGACCTTCCAGCCGTAGGTGGTTTCCAGGTCGCGTCCCTGGACGACCGCCTTGGTGATCCCTTCTTCGCGGAGCGCGACAGCCAGTGTGTCCAGGTCCTCTGTTTCGGTCCTGAAATCCAGCCACTGCATCATTCCCTTGAAAACCCGGTTCTCCGCCACCGACACCAGTTCCGGAGTCGATGGACGAACTCGAAAGTCGATAATCAACTGTTAAGACCTCTTTTCTATCAAGGATTTGTGAACAGGGGAACGATGACATCCACAAAAATGAGGCTGGCCGCATCACCTCCGTCCTGCATATTGCCTCTTGCGCGTCACCTGCATGACAATGCAAGAAATGTGCCAGGACGGCGGGTGTCGCCAAAGCCTACTCAAAACTGGTGATGTGCGGGTTCCCTACAAAGCCGGGTGGTGCATTATTGTTACATTAGAAACCGGTCGGGCCAGTATTTGCGGGGCTTTGTGCTTTCTGTAACAAGTTAGAGCCGTGGTGCGTTAACGCACCACGGCTCTAACAGGCTGACTTGCTCCCGGTCAATTGTGGTAAAAACGCTACAGGCCGGAAAAACCGGCCTGTACGGGTATTGGTGAACGCTGCACGGTCAAGTGTTACGGATAAGTAGTATGACAATCGGCAGTTCCCCAGCAGTCCTTCAATGGTTACTCTTGTCGTTATCATATGGGTTTCGCCGTATGTGGTCAACTAACTTCGGATAAGGGCTGGCCTAAATTCGGGGCCGCATTGTACGGGCTCTGGTGCAAAAACTGTCCTTGACACTGCACGGGGATCTTTGTATACTTGAAAATAACTTTTTTAGGGCAAAGGCCAGGAAAGGGACCGAGGATCCCGACCGCCGACCGTCGACAGAGAGCCGGGGGGGCTGAAAACCGGTGCGGGGCGCGGGGTCCGTGATCGCCCTGGAGCCGCCGGCCGAAAGGGTAACCTAGTAGGCTGGGCCGGGTTGGTGACCCGTTATCTAAACCACGCGCTCTCTTTAACTAAGACGGCGCGAAAGGGGCCGCGAAGGCGGCAAGCAGGGTGGTACCGCGGGCGGTATGCTGACCTCTCGTCCCTGGCAGATTGTTCAGGCTGCCAGGCGAGGGGTTTTGTTTATCTAGGAAATCTATTTTATTTCAGAAGGGGAGTTGGGCAAATGGGGCTCATCATCTACCTGAACGGGGAATACGTCCCGAAGGAGCGCGCGGTCGTCTCGGTTTTCGACCACGGGTACCTGTACGGTGACGGCGTCTTTGAAGGTATCCGGGCCTACCATAACCGGGTCTTCAAGTTGCCCGAGCACCTGGTCCGCCTGTATGAGTCCGCGCGGTCGATCTTGCTGGAGATCCCGATGAGCATCGACGAGATGCAGGAAGTGGTCCTGGAGACCCTGCGCCGCAACAACCTGCGCGACGCCTACATCCGCCTGGTGGTCTCCCGCGGGAAGGGCGACCTGGGCCTCGACCCGAAGAAATGCCCCCGCCCGACGGTGGTCTGCATCGCCGCGTCGATCCAGCTCTATCCCGAGGAACTTTACACGCAGGGCCTGGAGGTCGTCACCGCGGCCACGCGGCGCAACCTGACCGAGGCCCTGAACCCCCGCGTGAAGTCCCTCAACTATCTGAACAACATCCTGGCCAAGATCGAGGGCGCGATGGCCGGCTGCGCCGAGGCGCTTATGCTCAACGCCGAAGGCTACGTCTGCGAGGCCACGGGGGATAACATCTTCATTGTCAGGAACGGCGTGTTGATTACTCCCCCGTCCTTTGTCGGGGTGTTGGAGGGCGTGACGCGGAACACGGTCATGGACCTGGCCCGTGAGCGGGGCATCCCGGTGGTGGAGCAGGTCTTCGGCCGCCACGACGTCTATACCGCCGACGAGTGCTTCCTCACCGGCACCGCGGCCGAGCTTATCCCGGTCGTCAAGGTCGACGGGCGGCCGATCGGCTCCGGCAGGCCGGGCGAAATGACCTGGCAACTGATCCGCGCCTTCCGCGAGTTGACAAAACACGACGGGCCGGTTATCTTCCCTGAGGGGTAAGATATCCCGGACCCGACTTCATGCGAGGGGAAGGATATCCATGCGTAGCCATGCTGTAAAGAAGGGGCTGGAGAAGGCCCCGCACCGTTCGCTTTTCAAGGCCCTGGGCTTCACCGAGGCCGAGATGGACTGCCCCATGATCGGGGTGGTCAACGCCGAAAACGAGATCGTCCCCGGACATATGCACCTGGGCCGGCTGGCCGACGCCGTCAAGGCCGGCGTGCGCATGGCCGGGGGCACGCCGGTCTCCTTCGGCAGCATCGCCGTCTGCGACGGCATCGCCATGAACCACGAGGGGATGAAATACTCCCTGGCCAGCCGCGAGCTAATCGCCGACAGCGTGGAGGTCATGGCCCGCGCCCACGCCTTCGACGGCCTGGTCTTCGTCACGGCCTGCGACAAGATCGTCCCCGGCATGCTTATGGCCGCCGCCCGCCTTGATATCCCCTGCATTTTCGTCAGCGGCGGGCCGATGCTCGCCGGCCGCTTCCGCGGGGAGCGGGTCTCGCTCACCAACGTCTTCGAGGCCGTCGGCGCGGTACGCGCCGGGCGGATGACCGAGGAGGACCTGGCCGAACTGGAGGAGACGGCCTGCCCTGGCTGCGGCTCCTGCGCCGGGATGTTCACCGCCAACTCCATGAACTGCCTGACCGAGGCCCTGGGGATGGCCCTACCGGGCAACGGCACCATCCCGGCCGTCAGCGCCGCCCGCCTGCGCCTGGCCAAGCTGGCGGGGATGCAGGCCGTGCGGCTGGTCGAGGACGATGTCCGGCCCTCGTCCATCCTCACCCCCGCCGCGTTTGCCAACGCGCTGACGGTCGATATGGCCCTCGGCTGTTCCACCAACACCGTCCTGCACCTGATGGCCGTCGCCCACGAAGCGCGCATGCCCATTGACCTCGACCTGGTGAACGAGGTCAGCGCGCGGACGCCGAACCTGTGCCGCCTGGCCCCGGCGGGCCCCTTCTTCGTCGAGGATCTTGATGAGGCCGGAGGCATCCCGGCGGTGATGGCGGAACTCTCCCGGCGGGGACTGATTGACCTCGAGGCGCGCACCGTGAGCGGAAAGACGGTGGGCGAAAACATCGCCGGCCGGCCGGTCCGCCGGACGGACGTCATCCGCACCGTGGAAGATCCCTTTACGCCCACGGGCGGACTGGCCGTCCTGCGGGGCAACCTGGCCCCGGACGGCGCGGTGGTCAAGGCCTCGGCCGTGGCGCCCGAGATGCTGGTCCACCGCGGGCCGGCGCGGGTCTTCGATTCCGAGGACGAGGCCGTGGCCGCGATCCTCGGCGGGAAGATCAGAAAGGGCGACGTGGTCGTCATCCGCTACGAGGGCCCGAGGGGCGGGCCGGGGATGCGCGAGATGCTGACCCCGACCTCGGCCATTGCCGGGATGGGCCTGGACCGTGACGTGGCGCTGCTCACGGATGGGCGTTTTTCCGGGGCGACCCGGGGCGCGTCCATCGGCCATATCTCGCCGGAGGCCGCCGGGGGAGGCCCCCTGGCCGCCGTGCGGGACGGGGATATGATCAGCATTGACATCCCGGCGAAGAAGCTGGAAGTTGAGATAGACGCCGGTGAAATGGAACGGCGCCTGGCCGCCTGGTCGCCGCCCCCGCCGCAGGTCACCCGCGGCTACCTCGCGCGGTATGCGCGGCAGGTTGGTTCGGCGGCTACGGGCGCGGTGATAGAGGAAGCATGAAGGATCATGCGATTCGTATTAAGTTATACCCTGTGGAGAGGAGATACCCACCGTGCTGCTCACAGGAGGACAGATTCTCATCGAGTGCCTTAAAGCCCAGGGAGTCGACACCATCTTCGGCTACCCCGGCGGCGCCGTGCTGCCCATCTACGACGCCCTCTACGACGCCGACATCCGCCACATCCTGGTCCGCCACGAGCAGGCGGCGGCCCACGCCGCCGACGGCTACGCGCGGGCCAGCGGCCGGCCCGGGGTCTGCCTGGCGACCTCCGGGCCCGGCGCGACGAACATGGTCTCCGTCATCGCCAACGCGATGATGGACTCGGTGCCCCTGGTGGCCTTCACCGGGCAGGT
>JASEER010000020.1 GCA_030019475.1 Thermoanaerobacterales bacterium
GTCGCAATTCTGGCTTATGGAGTTGCAGGGTCTGGGTCAGTTCACTGTTCGGGCCGGCCCAAAGGCGCATAAGCATTGCCGCCAGGGGGATGTTTGGTCCGCTGACCTGCGGCGGGCGGTAGGGGCCGGGGAGTTTGACAAAGGGCTCGGCCATCCAGGACACGCGGTAGCGGATCTGTTCCGCTTCCGGGATTTCCGGGGACGGGTTTTCGGGAGCTTCCTTCGTGGACATGCCGGACACTCCTTTCTTTTCGGTTACTACAGTCCATCATATGGTGCGGATACCGAAAAGTGCCTGGCGATGGCGGCTTGAAGCGGCGTTGACCGGAACATGACCCAGGGCGCGCGTTTGGACACACCAAAAAGGCCTCCCGCAGCCGGGAAGCCTTGATTTTCCTGGTGCCGAAGGGGGGAGTCGAACCCCCACGGGTGGTTAGCCCAACGGATTTTGAGTCCGCCGCGTCTGCCAATTCCGCCACTTCGGCGTGGATAGCGCAAAAAAATTATAGCATAGCGGAGCCGGGAGAACAAGGGGCCGGCACGCCGTCACGGCTTTCGCCCCTTCCGGGAGAGCGCTTCCTGGTTACACCCCCGCTTTTTCGGGTTTGTTGGTTGTCAGGGATACCTGTAGCAGGTAGAATACCGCATAAGGCCATTGACAGCCAGGTTTCGTGCGAGGAGGGCGTATATGTTGAAGCAAAAGGTGGAGGAAGTCCTGCAGCAGGTGCGACCGTATCTCCAGCGTGACGGCGGGGACGTGGAACTGGTCGATGTCGTTGACGGTGTGGTCAAGGTTCGCCTGAAAGGAGCCTGCAGCGGCTGAGGAATGGCCACCTGGACCTTGCGCCAGGGTATTGAGCGGTCGCTCAAACAAGCTATTCCAGAGGTTAAGGCAGTGGTACAGGTTTAGAGGATTCTAAGAGAAGGCTCCGTATCAGCGTACGGAGCCTTCCGCTCCGGGGACTGCGACATTGCTTGACACGGGATGGATAAGTCTATAAAATATCTTTGGGAGAAAATAGAATTGGCATCAAGACCATTGGTGGTTTTTAATAGATCAAAACCCAATATGGGCCGTGAGAGGATTCACTGAGTCCTCTTGTTCTGGATGTCAATTCTTTTTCGACCGAGGCTGCCTCGGTTTTTTTATTATTTGTTTGCCGCAGGATGTAGAAAGGAGGTGAACCATGGAAAACAGTACGGTTATTTTGATTGCCCTGGTTACGGCGCTGGTGGCCTTTGGTTTGGGTTACCTGAGCCGGCGGGCGCTGTCGGAGGCCAAAATCGGCGCGGCCGAGGAGAAGGCGCGACAAATACTGGAGGATGCGGCCCGCGAGGCCGAGGGGAAGAAACGTGAAGCTCTCGTGGAAGCCAAGGAAGAGGTTCTCCGCTTCCGGAACGAGGTCGAACGCGAACATCGTGAACGCCGCTCCGAATTACAGCGCCTCGAACGCCGTCTTCTGCAAAAGGAGGAAACCCTGGATCGCAAGATCGAGGGGTTAGAGAAAAAAGAAGAGAACTTGAACCGCAAGGAGACGGAACTGGCGGCCAAGAAGGATGAACTCCAGGCTCTGTACCAGAAGCAGGTCCAGGAGCTGGAGCGCATATCCGGGCTTACGACCGAGGAGGCACGGGCCATTCTCCTGCGCGACGTGGAGCAGGAAATGCAGCATGAGACGGCGCTCCTGATCAAGGAACTGGAACAAAAAGCGCGGGACGAAGCGGAACGGCGCGCGCGGGACATTATTTCCCTTGCCATCCAGCGTTGTGCCGCCGATCACGTGGCCGAGTCGACGGTAGCCGTAATCTCGTTGCCCAACGACGAAATGAAGGGTCGGATTATCGGGCGGGAGGGCCGAAACATCCGGGCGTTTGAAACCCTCACCGGAGTGGACCTGATTATTGATGATACGCCGGAAGCGGTAATCCTTTCCGGGTTTGATCCCATCCGAAGGGAAACCGCGCGCATGGCCCTGGAGCGGTTGATCGCGGACGGCCGCATTCACCCCGCCCGCATTGAGGAGATGGTGGAGAAGGCCCGCAAGGAGATGGACGTGCAGATCCGGGAGGCCGGCGAACAGGCCGCTTTCGAGGTCAATGTCCACGGGCTGCACCCCGACGTCGTCAGACTGCTGGGGCGGCTGAAGTACCGTACCAGTTACGGTCAAAATGTCTTGAAGCATTCGGTGGAAGTGGCACATCTAGCCGGCCTTATGGCCGCCGAGCTGGGTGCCGATGAAAAACTCGCCAAACGAGCGGGGTTGCTGCACGACATCGGCAAGTCGGTGGACCACGAGGTTGAGGGACCGCACGTGGCCATCGGCGTAGACCTGGCACGCAAGTACCAGGAGAGCCCCGAGGTGGTGCATGCCATCGCCGCGCACCATGGCGACGAGGAACCTCAAACGGTGGAAGCGGTTCTCGTTCAGGCGGCAGACGCCATTTCGGCCGCCCGTCCGGGAGCACGCCGTGAGACTCTTGAGGCCTATATTAAGCGACTCACGAAGCTAGAGGAAATTGCCAACTCTTTCCCAGGAGTGGATAAGGCCTATGCTATCCAGGCCGGGCGCGAAATCCGCATCATGGTCAAGCCCGACAAGGTCGATGACCTCGGAGCGGTACGCCTGGTCCGGGACATTGCTCGCAAGGTGGAAAATGAACTCGAATACCCGGGCCAGATCAAGGTCGTCATTATTAGGGAGACCCGGGTTGTCGAGTACGCCAAATAGAGTACCGGGGAGCGGATGGTGACCGTGGTGCGTTTGCTGGTCATTGGGGATGTGGTAGGTCGTCCCGGACGCCGTGCGGTTCGGGAATGGCTGCCCGGCCTCAAGGCCGATCACGGAATTGACCTCGTGATTGCCAACGGGGAGAACGTCGCCGGTGGCAACGGCATAACCCGGGAAACGGCGCAGGAACTTTTTGCTTGTGGCGTGGATGTCCTGACGATGGGTAACCACGTCTGGGACAAGAGAGAAGTTCTCGGTTTCATTGACCGGGAGCCGCGGATTGTGCGTCCGGCGAACTACCCGCCGGGGACTCCCGGCTTGCCCTTCGGCATCTACCCGACTGTTCGCGGCCCGAAGGTTGCCATCGGCAACCTGTCGGGCCGTGTTTTTATGCCTGCCCTGGATTGTCCTTTCCGCAGGGCTGATGAAATAGTTGATGAGATGCGCCGCATTACAAAGCTGGTGGTGATTGACTTCCATGCTGAGGCCACGTCGGAAAAGGTGGCCCTGGGCTGGCACCTGGACGGGCGGGTTACCGCGGTCCTTGGGACCCACACCCACGTCCAGACCGCCGACGAGCGCATTTTGCCCGGTGGAACGGCCTATATCACCGATCTGGGGATGACAGGACCGAGGGACTCGGTCATCGGCGTAAAAAGGGAGATCGTGATCGAGAAATTCGTGCGCCAGCTTCCCCAGAAGTTTGAGACGGCCACCGGCCCCCGCCAGTTTAATGCCGTGGTTATCACTGCCGAAGATGAAAGCGGCAAAGCGCTCGGAATTACGAGGATCAACCTGTGGGAAGAATATTAAGAGGGTTGAATGGTATCGGCAGTTCTTTTAAAATTTTCCATCCGTGGCAAAGGAATTTTGTGACTCCCGGCGAAATAGGAATGGCAACAGATTGCATCAGACATTGATCGCTGCTCAAAGGGAGGTCACAGGGATGGACGTCTTAAAGGTTTCAGCAAAGTCTAACCCTAACTCCGTGGCCGGTGCTCTGGCGGGGGTGCTGCGGGAGAGGGGCAGCGCCGAGCTACAGGCCATCGGGGCCGGTGCTATTAATCAGGCTGTAAAGGCTATAGCGATTGCCAGAGGGTTTGTGGCACCGAGCGGAATGGACCTGATCTGTATTCCCGCGTTCACGGACATAATGATTGATGGAGAGGAAAGGACGGCTATCAAGCTCATTGTTGAACCGCGGTGATGATTGTTGACGCCCATTGCGATACCCTGACCCGGCTGCTTGAAAGGGAATGCTCCTTCGCCGAGGATATCCCTGACGGTCACCTTGATCTCTCGCGCCTTCTTAAAGGGGGGATCAAGGTGCAGTTTTTTGCGGCCTTCGTGCACCCCCGTTTTCGGCACCGGGGCATGGCCCGCACCCTGGCTCTTCTCGATGCCTTTCACCGCCTGGTTCTTCCTTCCCCGGAGATATCCTTAACCACCAATGCCGCCGAAATCCAGGCCGCCATCGGGGCGGGTAAGGTGGCGGGCATTATCAGCGTCGAAGGCGGCGAAGCCCTGGAAGGGGACCTGGTCAATTTGCGTACCCTTTACCGGCTGGGGGTCCGCGCCCTGACCCTCACCTGGAATGCCAGGAACGATCTGGCCGACGGTGTCGGAGAAGGGGACCGGGCAGGCGGCCTTTCACGCTTCGGTCTTTCGGTAATCGAGGCGATGAACGACCTGGGGATGCTGATCGATGTCAGCCACCTGGCCGAGCCCGGGTTCTGGGATGTGCTCCGCGAGTCCCGGGTCCCGGTAACGGCATCCCACGCCAACTGCCGCGCCCTTTGTGACCACCCCCGGAACCTGACGGACGAACAGATCCGCGCCCTGGCCGATAGAGGGGGTGTCGTCGGGATCACCTTCGTTCCCGACTTCGTGGACCGTCAAGCCCCGGACTTAGACCGGCTCGTGGACCACATCGTTCACGTCCTGCGGGTGGGCGGAGAGGAGTGCCCCGGCCTGGGGTCTGACTTCGACGGTTTTGACGGTTCTTTAGCGGGCCTCCCGGACGCTTCGGCCCTCGGGCGTATTCCGGAGGCGCTGGTGGCCCGCGGTTTGACCCCGGCCGTGGTTGACAAGGTGCTGGGCGGGAATTTTATGCACCTTATTGGCGATGTGTTGCGCTAAAGGATGATTGCGTGTTAGCCGACCTGCATGTTCATACCACCGCCTCCGACGGGAGCGAGTCCCCCGCCGGCGTAGTGCGGCGGGCCTTGGTCCTTGGATTGGGGGCCATCGCGATTACCGACCACGATACCGTCGCCGGTTTGCAGGAGGCCCGGGAGGCCGCGGCCGGATCACCCCTTGTTGTGGTGCCCGGAGTGGAAATCAATACTGATTACAGCGGGCGCGAGGTGCATGTCCTGGGCTATTATCCGAGGCTTGAGCCGCAGTTCATTGCACTTCTGAAAGACAGGGCGGAGGCACGGGTCCGGCGGGTCATCCGGATGGTGGAAAAACTCAACGCTTTAGGGATCGCGATCCGTGTTTCCGACGTCATGGCCCGGGCCGGCCAGGGGAGCGTCGGCCGGCCGCACGTAGCCGCGGCCCTGGTGGCTGCGGGAGCGGTGGCCGACATGCGGGAGGCCTTTGACCGCTTTATCGGGCGAGGGGGGCCGGCCTATGTGCCCCGTGCAAGACTGCACCCCGCCGAAGCGGTCCAATCGATTGCCCGGGTTGGAGGTGTACCGGTGCTCGCCCATCCTGGGACGATCGGGGATGACCGTATCCTACCGGAACTCCTTGCCGCTGGGTTGGCCGGGGTTGAGGCCTATCACCCCGAACACGACGAGGATAGAACCAAACATTACCTGGCGCTGGCAGAGCGATACGGTCTGGTGGTCACCGGTGGGTCTGATTTCCATGGGGAAGGGTACCATGCGGCCCTGGGGGAGGTCTCGGTTCCCTACGCCGCCGTCCAGGCCCTGCGCAGGCTACGGAGGGTCTAAATTTGCCCCTCCTGGCATAAACTATAAACCAAAGCTAGACTTCTGGAGGGACGTGAATGCAGAGGGACGTTCGCGACCTCGAGCGCCGGGTTCAGGAACTGGAGGATAAGTTGCTCCAGCTGCGGCTAAGCCGCCGGGTACTGATGCACTTGTTGGAGCGCATGGAGCAGGAAAAGACGGTCTTTGTGCAACGGCTGGAAAGGGAAAACAAACGGCTGCACCGTACCAATCTACAATTCGCCCAGAACCTTTTACAGAAGAACCGACAGATCATCGAACTGGAAAGCAAACTAAGGGTTTACACGGGGCGGGAATCGGGGGGTTGAACCCATTATCCACATAAATATGCACAGCCTGGGAATATTGGAAATAGGTGCCTGGTGAAAGATGGGAGGCGAAAGACGGTCTCCTTTTTTTTGACCTCCCCGTATGTTATAATCAGAAGCCAGGAACGATGGGGGAAACTCTCGAGAACTGGATAAAGGGTTTTCCCTGACAGGGAGAGAGGTTGCCCGTGCGCATAGCCGTCATCGACGGACAGGGCGGGGGGATCGGTAAGCATATTACTGAGAAGCTCCGGAAGTGTCTGCCCGAAGACCTTGAGATCCTGGCCTTGGGGACGAATGCCCTCGCGACGTCGGTGATGTTGAAGGCGGGTGCTAATGACGGCGCGAGCGGGGAAAATGCCGTCGTCTACAACGTGGGCCGTGTGGATGCGATTGTCGGGCCCGTAAGTATTGTCTTGCCAAACGCTATGCTTGGCGAAGTCACGCCCCGTATGGCGGAAGCGATCGTTGCCAGCCCCGCGCCGAAAATCCTCGTTCCGCTGGTACGCGGCGGAATTGAACTGGTAGGGGTGCGCGCCGAACCGTTACCCCACCTCGTTGATGAATTGGTTCAAAAGCTCAAGAGGTTTGCCGGATAGGCCCACACTGTCCCCCAGCCGAACCGGCTGGGGTATTATTTTTTACGGGGGAGAAGGGAATGGGCTGCCGGATTTATTTGGTGCGGCATGGGGAGACCCTGTGGAATCACGCTATGCGTTACCAAGGGCACGCCGACATTCCGTTAAACGAAAAAGGCTACACCCAGGCCCGGGCGGTGGCCCGGAGACTGTCGTCGGAGCGGATCGATGCCGTTTACAGCAGCGACCTGCAGCGTGCCAGGGTGACGGCTGAGGCTATCGCTGCCGTGCACGGATTGCCCGTCCAGATCGACAGGTCTTTGAGGGAAATCAACTTCGGGGCTTGGGAAGGCCTGACGCGCGATGAGATCAGGTTACGTTTCCCGGATGTGTCCCGGGAATGGTGGTCGAATCCGGTGGGGACACGCCTTCCGGGAGGGGAGACGCTGGCCGAGGTCGCGGACCGGGCCGTAAGCTACCTGTTGGGAACGGCCCGGAGGCATCCGGGCGGGACGGTGGTAGTGGCTTCCCACGGCGGGACTATTCGGGCCGTCATTGGGAGACTGATCCGCATGGATCTGAACGAGTACTGGCGCCTGCGGCAGGATAATGCCGCGCTGAACCTGCTGGAGGTCCAGGATGGTGATCGTGCGGTTCTCCTTCTCTTCAACGATACCAGCCACCTTTTAGCTTCCACATAATGGCATGTAGGTTATTGACATTATCTCAGTTATGGCTTACAATAAACTTAATTAAATATTGACCTAACGCTTAATTCTCCGGTGTGGGAAACGGGGGAACCAACTTTTGGGGTGAGTCCCGGCTTGAAGGCGCCGGGTAGGGTTATCTTTCAATCCGAACCCGTCAGCTAACCTCGTAAGCGTAGAAAGAAAAACAAGCAGGCGGCTCTTGCCGCATCCTTGGCTAAGATTCTGCGCGCTCCGGAGAAGGACGATCCTCTCCGGAGTGTTCGTTTCCGGGGGGACACAAAGCCCGCGAAAAGGAGATGATCACATGGCAACTTACCGTATCGGTTCGCAGGGGTTACCCCCGGAGGAAAAGCGAAAAGTCGCTCTGGGCCGGGCCCGTGAACTCAAGGCCCGTATCGCCGACTATCTGGCCGTTCGGGATAGCGTGCCTACGGGCTTCAGTTGGGCCGAATGCATTACGGCCGAAAAAGAACGACTGATGAGAATCCTGGGGGCCACGAATGAGGAGTGGGCGGATTGGCACTGGCAAATGAAAAACCGCCTGCATACCGTGGACGCTTTGGCTCTTGCGACCGGCGTGCCCGTGACCGATCTCGCTGAAATTGAGAAGGTCGGTGCGCAATACCGTTGGTCGGTCTCACCCTACTATGCAACCCTTGTCGCCGCCGCGGGGCCGGGCAGTCCCGTCTGGCGTCAGGCCATTCCGTCCATCGAGGAACTGCGTGATACGGGGGGAAAGCTTGATCCAATGGGTGAGGAGTTCACATCTCCGGTGCCCGGCATTACCCGCCGTTACCCTGACCGTTTAATCATCAACGTCACCAATATGTGTGCAATGTACTGCCGCCATTGCCAGAGGCGCCGAAATATCGGCGAGGTCGACCGTCACAAGCCACGGGCGGTGATCGAGGCGGCCCTGGAGTATATTCGGCAGAACCCTGAAATCCGGGACGTGCTGGTCACCGGCGGCGACGCCCTGTTGCTTTCAGACCGCCAACTGGATTGGCTTTTAGGGGAACTGCACGCCATTCCTCATGTTGAAATCAAGCGCCTGGGGACAAGGACCATTGTCACCATGCCGCAGCGCATCACCGACGATCTGTGCGCCGTCCTGGCCCAATACCCGCCGATTTACATCAACACCCAGTTCAATCACCCTCTGGAGGTTACTGAAGACGCCGCCCGCGCATGTGACCGGTTGATCAAGGCGGGGGTGGTATTGGGCAACCAGGCGGTCTTGCTTAAGAATGTTAACAACGACCCCTTTGTCATGCGGAAACTGAACCAGGAGCTGCTCCGCATCCGTGTCCGGCCCTATTACATTTTTCACGCCAAACAGGTCAGAGGCACCCGGCACTTTATTACTTCCGTGGACGAGGGACTGAAGATTATGGATCAGTTGCGGGGTTACACCTCCGGGTTGGCGGTCCCGACCTATATTATCAATGCCCCTGACGGTTACGGTAAAACGCCGGTGACCCCGACCTATATCCTTGAACGCGGGCCGGGCAAGGTGACTTTGCGCACGTGGGAGAACCGCATAATTACCTACCCTAACCGGGACGGTGGTTAAAGCCGAATACACCCCGGCCGGGTTCTGCGGCATTGCAGGCCCCGGCCTTTTTCGGTCTTCAGGCCAGGACACCTATGGAGCGGGGGCCGGTTATAGCGGCCTGAACGGTTCCTGAAATCATTAACGGCAGGATGGTAAGGGCGGCGATGTTCAGTACCGGCTGCGGGTGTTGACGGTGGTTCTCCTGCGTGAGATATTGGCTGCGGAGATTTGAGGCCCGGGAATTAAAAGAAACTTCGGAGGAGAAGCATAACAGTATCACCGGGTAGGAGGAAAAGCCGTGGCGGATAAAGAGACTTGGAGCAGGGTGCCGTGGAGTTCCCAGGCGAGTTTAAAACTGAAAACGGATGAGGTCGGCATAGACTTTGATGCCTTTATTGAAGGGTTAAGGGGAAACCGTAGCGACGGGGATATGGCAAAGCAGTTTAATGTTCCTGTTGCAGTAATCAGTAACTTGCGGGAACAGTTTATACGCTTCGGGGTGGATTCGGTACAAGGCCGGGACTGACATAAAAAAGGCCGGAAAATCCGGCCTATCGCGAACCTGACCTATCCTAAGCCCGGCCCTGCATATACTGTTCCGCGAAGGCGACCATTTTGCGTACCATGTTGCCGCCGAGTTTCCCGCCGAGGCGGCCTCCGACGGCGCCGCAGGCGGCCGAGGACAGCTCTCCCCAGTAACCGTCACGAATCTGGGCTCCGAGACCCAACTCCTCGGCCACCTCGTATTTCATTCGGTCCAGCACCTGGCGATAGTTTTCAGGGGTCAGGCTGGGTACCGGGGGCGCAGGGCCGGTTAATTCCCCGGCCATCTCGTAGGCCAGCTTATCGGAGAAGGGAAACCCCAACTCGCCGGCTACTTCGAATTTTAACCGGTCCAGGGCAGCCTTGGCACCGGCCACCAGGTTTTCATTACGGGCCAATTGAATCCCCCCTTGGACCAACGTTATTTAATTAACTGTTCATAGTGTTTCCATTCCGGGTTAAACGATGCCCGGATTTTTTGTACTATTCTAAGAATTTTTAGTACCGGTAATTGCGGTTGGCACCTGTTAAGCGCTATGCTATAATTTCTGCATTATCGGAAAAGGGGTGGCACGAGCGAGATGGATGACGCCAAGTTCGCCGGCGAAGGGCTGACATTCGACGACGTCTTACTGGTGCCTGCGGCTTCCGAAGTCTTGCCGCGGGATGTGGAGACAAACACCAGGCTGACCCGCGAAATTGGACTGAACATTCCCATTATGAGCGCGGGAATGGACACCGTCACGGAGGCACGCATGGCCATCGCTATGGCCCGCGAGGGCGGCATCGGGGTGATCCACAAAAACATGTCTGTCGAAAAACAGGCCCTCGAGGTGGACAAGGTCAAGCGCTCGGAGCACGGCGTAATTACCGACCCGATTTACCTAGCGCCGGACAATTCGATTCGCGAGGCTACCATGCTGATGGAGCGTTACCGTATATCGGGCGTACCGATTACGGAGAACGGCCGGTTGGTGGGAATTATCACCAACCGCGATATTCGCTTTGAGACCAACTTTGACCAGCCTATCGGCAATGTTATGACGAAGGAAAATCTGATTACGGCACCCGTGGGAACTACCCTGGAAGAAGCAAAGGGGATCCTGCGGCGGTACAAGATCGAGAAGCTGCCCCTCGTCGATCAGGAATTCCGACTTCGCGGCCTGATCACCATCAAGGATATCGAAAAGGCGCATAAGTATCCGAACGCGGCCAAGGACCGCCACGGGCGGCTGCGGGTCGCCGCCGCCGTCGGCGTCGCCCAGGACTTCATGATCCGGGTGGACGCCCTGGTCCGGGCCCAGACGGACGTCATTGTTATGGATACCGCCCACGGCCATTCATTGCGAGTCCTGCAAGCGTTGCGGGCCATCAAACGCAAGTATCCGGAAGTGGCGGTTATCGCCGGAAACGTAGCGACCGCGGCGGCTACACGGGACCTTATCGCGGCGGGGGCCGACGCCGTCAAGGTCGGGATCGGGCCCGGGTCGATTTGCACCACCCGGGTTATCGCCGGGATCGGCGTTCCACAGATCACGGCCATCTATGACTGCCACCGTGCGGCCCGCGAACACGGCGTTCCGATCATTGCCGACGGGGGGATCAAATACTCGGGCGATGTTGTGAAGGCCATCGCCGCCGGGGCCGACGTGGTGATGCTGGGAAGTCTTCTGGCCGGAACCGATGAAAGCCCCGGGGAGATCGAGATCTATCAGGGCCGGAGCTATAAGGTATACCGGGGGATGGGTTCCCTGGGGGCCATGAAGGAAGGCAGCGGTGACCGCTACTTCCAGGAAAACGCAGGTGCCAAGCTGGTGCCGGAAGGTGTCGAGGGCCGCGTACCCCACCGTGGATCGGTGTCCGAAACGATCTTCCAGTTGATCGGCGGCCTGCGGGCCGGCATGGGCTACTGCGGGGTGGCCAGTATCGAAGAACTAAAGACCAAGACGAGGTTTATCCGTATCACATCCGCGGGCCTGCGGGAAAGCCATCCGCACGATGTGCTGATCACCAAGGAGGCACCAAACTACAGCCTCCGCTAAGTACTGATAATCATCTCCCTCTGGAACCTCCCTTCGGGGAGGTTTTTCGCGTCTGTAGAAGGATGTAAGAAAACAACGGTAAAAAACCGGCTGATCTTCGCAGGAAAAGAGAAGGCAGAGGCGAACTGTTTTACTAGAAATTGGAAGATATAGTAATCAAAGGGGGTAAGGAACCGGCGTGGATGGCAATCTCCACTCCCTGACGGATGTGTTAAAGCGAACCCTATTTTTCTTCGATGCCCTTTCAACCCGAGACCTGGCGCCATATGTACGCCGAAAAATGCTGCAGGACTATTCATTGACCGAGGTGGAAGAAAAGGTGGATCTCTGCCTGAAGCAACATTCCTGCTTCGTTCAGCAGGCGGACAGGCTCTGGCGCCTGGATCTGGGCGGTAACCGGGAAAACGACCACTTTTACCACCTTTTGCTGAAACGGCAGGAACCTCTCAGCCTCTGGGACGTTCTCAAGTCCAGTCAGTCAAAAAAGAAGAAACTGCGGCGTATGATCGCCGAGGAGGCCAACTTCATCTCTGACGGGCGGTTTGTCCAACTGACCAACGGGACATGGGGGCTGACCGAATGGGAACTGGACGCCGGCCAATACCCGTTGAAGCATCTGGTCATCAAGGCCTTTCGCCTGCACCCGGGCGGCCTGTCGCTGCCTCAGGTGGTCAGCGTGGTTAACAACTGGCGGGAGGTCGCCGAAAACAGCATATCCGCCATCCTTTGTAAGTTCCCGTATTTTGAGCGCCAGGGGGAAAACGTTTGGGTATATAACCAGGTAGCACACAAGGTTTATGAAGAGGTTACGAGAAAATACCTGAACATCCTGCGCGAACAATGGCAGAAGAAGCTGGCCTCGTTGAAGCGCGAGTTGGAAGAGGTGAGCGCCGCCCAGCGCGAAGCGGCCGCCGCCCTGGCAGCCCAAGTCATAGCACGCGAACAGAACGAACAGATGGTGGCGCAGCTTTCCGAGAAAGACCTGCTCCTTTCACTGCGAAAAAAAGAAATCCTCTATTACCAGGAACAAGTGCGCAGACTGGAGGCCAAGGCGGCGGCCATCCTGCACCAGTGCCGCCTGTGGGTGGCCCGTGCCCGTAACACCCAGGAAGACCTGTCCCGGGTGCGGGAGGCGTTGTCCGACGCTCAGGCGAGCCTGGAGGGGATGTTCACCAAACTGCAACAATACAAAGAGAAATACCGTGAATCAAAGGCCCGTCTGGCCGAACTGAAGGAGGACATGGCCGGGCGGGTGGCCGCCTTGCAGGGCGAAATCATTGACTTGAAGGAAAGAACGGAAAAGGCGCGGGAAACCGCCCGCCGCCGGGAACGGCACCTGGAGGAAGAGATTGAACGGCTTCAAGCCGACCTGAAGAACGCTCTTGAGGCCGGCGAAGACCTGCAACGTTCGATCAAGTTCATGCAACAGGAGATGAGCCGGACCAGGGATGCCTACCGGCTCCTTGAACGAAACCTTTCGCATCCGCTGGTGCGGCTTGCCCTCCGCTTGAGCCGGGCATTGTCCTGGGAGCGGGGCCGCCGCCGGAGGGCCTGAAGGCCGGGCTGTAAACAAGATTGTCAGCGGCGTGGTTATGTGTGGATAACCGCGCCGCTCTGCTTCTCTATGAGAAGTTGGGGGAGATTGTTGTGGAGCCCCGCCGGGTACGGTGGATGATGAGGGCGACGGCCAAGGCCGCAATCAGTAGCGCCCACAGGGCCCACGGGGCCCAACGCAGGGCTGCGTTGACCCCGGTGCCCGCTACCGATGCAGTGGCGAACATAATGCCTGTGGCGCGCAGCATATCCCGGCCGCCCAGGTTCCGCAGCAGGACGGCGAAGGTAGCGATGCAGGGGAAGTAGACGGTAAGCAGGACGGAGGCGACGACAAGCTGTTCAACTTCTAATCCGAGGGGCTGGAGCAGAGTGAGCGCCACGTCCTTGCGCAGGAAGCCTATGACCAGTGCGGCCAGGGATTCCTTCGGCAGGCCGAAGAGACCGTGGATCACCGGTTCAAACAAGGTGGCCAGCCTGTCGATAAGGTGCAGGCTGAAGAGCAGGTTAACGATGAGGATTCCCACAATAACGCTGGGCACAGCCTCCAGCAGATACTCCCGCAGCCTCAGTCCGAGTTTGCGACCGAAGACCGAAAGGTGCGGCAGGCGGTAAGACGGAATCTCGATCAGGAGCGAAGGAGTACTGCCGCCGACGAAACGGTCCAGGAGAAGGCCGAGAACGACCCAGATAATGACCAGGGTGGCGAAGACGTAGGCCAGGTAGATCCCGCCGTGACGGCCGACCAGGGCCAGAACGACCGCGGTTTGCGAGAAACACGGGATGGCGATGACCATCAGGGTGGTCGCGATAAACTTCTGGCGGCGGCTTTCCAGGGAGCGGATGGAGAGGGCGGCCGGCACATTGCAGCCCAAGCCCAGGATCATCGGGATAATGGCGTAACCATGCATCCCGAGGGAATGCATCACAGAGTCCAAGAGCACTGCCAGGCGCGGTAGGAAGCCGAGGTCCTCAAGAAAGCCGAGAACCAGATAGAAGGCCAGAATGTAAGGGAGGACCATAGCTAAGGGGACGTAAAGACCGGTGGTCAAAACTCCCATGGCCGTAACAAAATTGACATCCTGTCCCTCGAGGCTGCCGATCAGGAGCTGGTGCCAGAGGGGGTGGGCCTGGAGGAAGGAACTCAGGGCCTTGATCACGGGGGCATACCATTGGTTGAAGATGGGGTCCAAAACGTGGTTAATGAGGCCCTCGCCGATAAAGCGGATGACTTTGAAGGCCAGGAAGATAACCAGCGCCGCCAGCAGCAGCCCCGAACCGGGACGGACGCTCGCGTCTTCGAGCATTTCCAGCCATGTGTGGTGGCGGTGGGTGACGGTTTGTACGGCGCAAACGACGCGACCCACGGCGGACCAACGGGTATCCGGGGTCCGGGGCTCAAGACGGCCGACTCGGGCCTCGGGGAGGCGGGCGATCAACTCCCGGATGCCCTGGGAGAGTACGGCGGCGGTCGGGACGACGGGCACCCCGAGCAATTCCTCCAGGCGAGGGACGTTGATTTTGATGCCCCGATGCTGGGCGTCGTCCCAGATATTGAGGGCGACGATGACCGGCAGCCGCCGTTCGATAAGTTGCAGGGTCAGGTAAAGGTTGCGTTCCAGGTTGGTGGCGTCAACCACGTTGAGAATCACGTCGCCCCGTTCGAGCATGGAGGCGGCCACCTGTTCGGTTTCGCAGGTGGGTTCCAGGCTGTAAATTCCGGGGACGTCAATGACTTCAACCCGCTGGTCGCCGAGATCCATCCACCCGTGGGTGAACTCAACGGTCGAGCCGGGGTAGTTTCCCGAGGTGACCCGGGTACCGGTCAGGCAACCGAAGACGACACTCTTGCCGACATTGGGGTTGCCGACGAGCAGTACCCGCACTAACCTTCGACCTCCACCACAACCTTGTTTGCCAGGCCCAGTCCGAGAGCGACCTTACTGTGTTCAAGGTCCACGACCACCGGGCCATGCAGGAACATTGCCGAAACCTTGGTCACCCTCTTCCCGGGGTGAAGCCCCAGCGCCTGCAGGCGCCCGGTAACGCCCTGGCCGCCTAAGAGGGCGACTACGGTCCCGGATTGTCCCGGCTTCAAATCTGCTAGTGTTTGGTGATTCCCCACTTTGTCCATCTTGCTCTCCCTCTACTTCCGTTTCAGATTGTATGCCGGGGGATCAATTTCCGTCAATGGTAAAATAACGTGTGGCAAATATGGGCTGGAGATTGGTGAAGCCTGTAGATATAATGGAATTGGTTTTGCGGGATAGCGGATTTAACCTAAAAGTGGGAGATGAACGATGGAGAGAGATAAGGTCAGAGTCGGCCTCCTGGGAATGGGTACCGTGGGCCGGGGCGTTTACCGTCTTCTTCAAGATAATGCGCCGTTGATCACCCGGCGGGTGGGTATTCCGGTGGAGGTGGGCCGGGTCCTGGTGCGCGACAGGTTTAAGGACCGGGGGATCGCGGTCCCGGAGGGGATCCTTACCGACTGCGCGGACGACATCCTGCGCGATCCTGCAATCGACATCGTGGTGGAGGTCATGGGCGGCACCGGCCTGGCGCGCGAGCTGGTGCTCAAGGCCCTTTCGCAAAAGAAGAGCGTAGTCACGGCGAACAAGGACATGATGGCCGCCTTCGGGAAGGAGTTGTTCGCCGCCGCGCAGGCCAACGGGCGCGATCTCTTCTTCGAAGCCGGCGTCGCGGGCGGCATTCCAATCATCAGGGTATTAAAGGAATGCCTGGCGGGAGACCGTATCCGGCAGGTTATGGGTATCGTCAACGGGACTACGAACTACATGCTGACCAGGATGTCCCGTGAGGGTGCGGAGTTCGACGCCGTATTGCGCGCCGCCCAGGCGGCCGGATACGCCGAGGCCGATCCGACCAATGACGTTGAAGGCTATGATGCCGCCCGGAAAATCGCCATTTTGGCCTCGATCGCCTTCAACACCCGCATCGCGTTGGACGATGTCTATGTCGAGGGTATAACCCGCATTACGGCCGAGGACATCCGCTACGCAGCCGAACTGGGCTACGCGGTTAAGCTGCTGGGGATCGCCCGGGACACGCCCGAAGGCGTCGAGGTACGGGTGCATCCGGCGCTTCTGCCGCAGTCTCACCCCCTGGCGGCGGTGAATGATGTTTTCAATGCCGTCTTTGTGGAGGGAGAGGCCGTCGGGGAGACCATGTTCTACGGGCGAGGCGCCGGTGAACTGCCCACGGCGAGCGCCGTGGTCGCCGATGTGATCGACGCCGCCCGCAATCTCCGGTACCGGGTGCCCGGGATTATCAGTTGCACCTGTTTCACGGAACGGCCGGTCAAGCCCATGGGGCGTGTGGTGAGCCGTAACTATCTGCGCCTGCGGGTCATCGACCGGCCGGGCGTCCTGGCCCAGATCGCCTTCGTTTTCGGGGAAAACCAGGTGAGCCTGGCTTCGGTCATTCAGAAGCAAACGGTCGGCGCGATGGCCGAACTTGTCCTGATAACCCATGATGTGGCCGAGGAGAACCTGCATCGCGCCCTGACGACCCTCGCTGAACTGCCCGTGGTCGACAGGGTCTTCAATGTCATCCGTGTTGTGGACGGGGCCTGAACTTTCTAACACTACGGCCCGCTGACCCCGGGGATGGGGCGGGGCCGTTTCTGGGGGTGGGATGGACTAATGCTGGTTGTACAGAAGTTCGGCGGCAGCTCGGTGGCCGACGCCGGACGCATCGCCGACGTCGCCCGGCGCGTCGCCCGGACACGTACCGAGGGCCACCAGGTAGTCGTCGTGGTTTCGGCGATGGGTGACACTACCGATCACCTCATCGCCCTGGCGCGTGAAGTATCGTCCGACCCGGCGACGCGGGAGATGGACATGCTGCTCGCGACGGGAGAGCAGGTGTCGATCGCTCTGCTGACCATGGCTCTCCAGGCCATCGGGTATGACGCTGTGTCCCTGACCGGCGCCCAGGCCGGCATCCTGACCGACGGCACCTTCGGCAAGGCCCGTATTGCAGGCGTCGAGACGGCACGTTTACGCAAGGAACTAGGCTTGGGAAGGGTAGCCGTGGTTGCCGGCTTCCAAGGGGTCGATGCCGGGCAGGAGATCACGACTCTTGGACGGGGGGGATCGGACACTACAGCCGTGGCCCTGGCCGCCGCCCTAGGTGCCGATCTCTGCGAAATATACACCGATGTCGACGGGGTGTTCACCGCGGACCCCCGTCTTGTGGCTGACGCGCGACAACTGGCCCGCATTTCGCATGACGAGATGCTTGAACTGGCCAGCCTGGGGGCGGTGGTCCTCCACCCGCGCGCCGTGGAGTTGGCCAAGCTTTACGCGGTGCCGCTGGTCGTCCGTTCAAGCTTTAACGACCGGCCGGGAACTCTGATTACGGAGGTGAGCGACTTGGAACAGGCGGCGGTGGTAAGCGGAATCGCCCACGACGGCAACGTGGCCCGTATCGGGCTCTTTGACGTTCACGACCGCCCGGGGATCGCCTCGCGCATTTTCCGGGCTTTGGCGGCCGAGAAGATCAACGTGGACATGATTATCCAGGGTGCGATGCGCGACGGACGTAACGATATCGCCTTCACCGTGAGCGGCACGGACCTGTCGAGGGCGCTCAAGGTCATCGAGGCCATCCAGGACGAAGTGGGCGCCAAGGGATACACTTATGACGAAGGACTGGCAAAAGTGTCCATCGTCGGCGCCGGGATGGTTAGTTTTCCCGGCGTGGCGGCGGCGATGTTCGAGGCTCTGGCCGACGGCGGGATCAACATCGAGATGATCAGCACCTCGGAGATCAAGGTGTCTTGTGTGATCGCCCTCCAGGATGTGGAACGGGCCGTACGCCTGCTGCACGCCCGGTTCCGCCTAGCGCACGAAGCGGAGGCCCGGAATCCGGGGCTCTTTTCGTGATACAAATAACTAGACTCTCCTACCGGGAACGGCAAGTTAGGGCGGTAACATTAGAGGGACATGCACGAATACAGGCATGATTCGGTGGGACAAGGCAAACTATGTTTGCCGAAATGAATGTTGACGCTACATACTCTATTTGGTATAGTGAAAGTTGAAACAAGGGTTAGGGGAGGGGAACGGCAAGTTCCCCAAATCACAAATCAATTAACTTTTTGGGAGGGAAAGTTTCAGATGGCGCTTCCAAACCCACATGGCCCGAAAAAAGTGCTCATGCCCCTGCTGCTTGAAGGAGAAGCCCGTGCTGAGGAGATCAAGCGGGCGGCCGGTCTGCCGAAGGTCAACATGTCCTCTCGGGAGACTTCCGACTGCTTAATGCTCGGGATAGGCGCCTTCACCCCGCTGCCCGGCTTCATGAACCAGGATGCCTGGAAAGGCTGCGTGTATGACCTGAAGCTTCCGGATGGAACCATGTGGCCGATGCCGGTGACCCTTTCCATAAGCGCCAACGACCTGCAGGCCAGCGGCATCAAAGTCGGTAGTGAGATCGCCCTCCATGACGAGGCCTCCGGCGAACTTTACGCGACGATGAAGGTCGAGGACATTTACCAGATTGACAAAGAGGCCGAATGTAAGGAAGTCTTCAAGACCACCGACGCCGAAGGGCACCCCGGCGTGGCCAAGGTTATGGCCCAAGGGGAGTACAACCTCGGCGGCCCGGTCAAGATCCTGAACGAGGGTAAATATCCCGCCAAGTACCCGAAGTATTACACCTACCCGGCCGCGACCCGGAAGATTTTCGAGGATAAAGGCTGGAGCAATGTAGTGGCCTTCCAGACCCGGAACCCGATGCACCGTTCGCACGAGTACCTCGTCAAGTTCGCGCTGGAAAGCGGTTTCGTGGACGGCGCCTTCATCCATGCTATCGTCGGCGCTTTGAAGGCCGGTGACATTCCCGGTGAGACGCGCGTGAAGTGCTACGAAGCCCTGGTTGAGAACTACTTCCCGGCGGAGCGTATCCAGCTCGGCGTCTACCCGATGGAGATGCGTTACGGCGGCCCGCGCGAGGCCCTGCTGCACGCCGTCTTCCGGCAGAACTGGGGCTGCAGGTACCTGATCGTCGGCCGCGACCACGCCGGCGTCGGCAGCTACTACGGGCCGTTTGACGCCCAGGTGATCTTCGACGAGCTATGGCCTGGGGCCCTTGAGCTGCGCCCGATGAAGATCAACTGGACCTTCTACTGCTTCAAGTGTGAGAGCATGGCCTCCCTGGCGACCTGCCCGCACAAGCCCGAGGACCGTGTCGTCGTGTCCGGCACCAAGTTCCGGCGTGCGATGCAGGAAGGCGAGGCGATTCCGGAGCAGTTCAGCCGGCCTGAGGTCATGGCGATCCTCCGCGACTACTACAAGACCGCCGAGAAGGTCGAGATTAAGAAGGGCGCATACGAGGACATCACCCCCGAGATGCTCAAGAAGATTCAAGAGGGCCAGAAGTAAACGCTTCCGCAACCTGTTACTACGGCACCCGCTCCGCAGGACCCGAAGCGGGTGCTTTCTTTCTGCTTACCGATGGGTTATGCTTAAGGGGCGGCTTCTAAACCTTCCGGGAAGGCGATGGCATGCAGGGCATCCAAACGGTGCTTTTCGACCTTGACGGCACGCTGGTCGATTCACTATCCCTGATTCAAGATACCTACCAGGCCGTGTTTCGCCACATGGGACTACCGTGGGGGGACGGGGAAGTCATGCGCTTTATCGGAATCTCCCTGCGGGAAATCGCGGCGCGTTTCGCCCCGTCAAGGGCGGACGAGTTCATCCGCTTTTACCAGCGTGAATACGAGCGCGGGCATGACGCACGCTTGCGTACCTTCCCCGGCAGCCGCTCCATCCTGGAGTCCCTCGGGCGGCGCGGTTACCAAACCGGCGTGGTCACGTCCAAGGGTCGCCACGGCGCCTGTCTGGCTCTCCGGCTCCTTCAACTGGAAGAGCTTTTTGATATAATGGTAACGGCCGACGACGTCCACCGGACCAAGCCCCACCCGGAGCCGGTGGTAAAGGCGCTCAGGGCTCTTGGAACGCCCCCGTGGGGCGCGGTTTTCGTGGGGGACAGCCCGTTTGACTTCGAGGCCGGACGCCGGGCCGGCGTAAGGACGCTGGCGGTGTCCTGGGGGTTAACGCCTTTGCAGGATCTAAACAGCTTCGGAGTGGACGGCGTCCTCCTCCAATGGGCCGATCTCGATTCCTACCTGCGCCGGTCAGCCTGACGGCCGCCGCCGGTCCCCCCTTCCACCCGCTTTACGGCTCAGGAGCCCGGCTTGACTTTGAGGGCGGTATTCCTTAGAATAGATAGTGAAATGTCGGGGCGTAGCTCAGTTTGGCTAGAGCGCTACCTTGGGGTGGTAGAGGCCGCAGGTTCAAGTCCTGTCGCTCCGACCATATTGAAAGTAAAAGGCCGAAAGGCCTTTTTTTGTATACTTTTCGCGGGGCCAGCCAAACTATGCGTTGACAAAAACAGAGGGAGGTGGGCCGATGCGCGTGGAGGTTGATCCGGAGTTGTGCATTAGCTGCGGGGCGTGCATCGATACCTGTCCGGAAATCTTCGACTGGAGCGAGGAGGACAAGGCTACCGCCACTCAGGATGAAGTGCCCGATGATCTGGAGGAATGCGCCCAGGATGCTATAGAGGGTTGTCCGACGGAGGCGATCCGCGAACATTAGAAAACAAAAAGTCCTGGTGAGAAAGCCTTCCCATCGGGGGAGGCTTTTTCCTTTTTCGAGGCGAATTAATCATGTTAGTAAACGCTTGGGATGGGGAAGATGAGGGAGAGGGTCCTGCAGGTTATCCGCCCGGCGGCGGGCGGGATGAAAAACCATCTGCTTACTCTGGTGCGAGCGGCGGTGCCGTCTTACGAGGTGCTGGTGGCCTGTCCCCCCGGTGAACTCGCGGCGGAAGCGGAAGCCGCCGGGGCCGAGGTCATCCCTGTCCCCCTGCGCGGTGAACTCAACCCGGTATCCGACGCGCGCTGTGCATATCATCTGGCGCGGGCGGTGCGCCACCTCCGGATAGACCTGGTGCACGTCCACGGTGCGAAGGCGGGGCTGGTGGGCCGGCCGGCCGCCCGGCTGGGCGGCGTCCGCGGCATCATTTACACAGTGCACAACTCTATCCTTTATGAGGACTGGCCGGCCTGGAAGAGGTGGATGCTGGCCCATGCGGAAGCCGGTTTGAGCCGGCTTACCGATCGCATTATAACCGTCTCGGAGAATCTCCGGCGTGAATTGATTGAACGGGAGGGAATTGAGGCTTCCCGGATCGTGACCATCTATAACGGCATCGCCCCGGGACGCTTTGACGCGGGTTCCGGAGCACGCACCGCAATCCGGTGGGAGTTGGGTTTGGCGGGAGATGCCCCTGTGATCGGCACCGTCGCCCGGCTGGCGCCGCAGAAAGGTATAACCTATCTGATTCGGGCCCTGGCCCTCCTGCGTGAGCGTATGCCGGACGTGCGCGGCGTGGTGGTGGGCGACGGTCCCCTACGTGCAACCTTGGAGCGCGAGGCGGAGGAGTGCGGGGTACCGGTTGTCTTTGCCGGGTATCGTACGGACATCCCGGCCTTAATGGCGGCCTTCGACGTGTTCGTCCTCCCGTCGGTCACCGAAGGACTGCCCTTGATTGTTCTCGAAGCGATGGCTTCGGGGCGGGCGGTGGTGGCGACGGCGGTAGGCGGCCTGCCGGAGGCGGTGGCCGAAGGCGAGACGGGTTTACTCGTACCCCCCAAGGATCCGGATGCGCTTTGCGCAGCGTTGCAGTTTTTGCTAAACGCGCCCGGGGGTATGGCCCGTATGGGGGCCGCCGGTCGTGAGCGGGTGTTCCGCATGTTTACTTCGGAAAGGATGGTTCAAAAAACTCTGGATGTATACCGCCAGATCTTAGGGACGACGGGTTGAGAGGTGATATGAGTGGCGAAGTTTGAAGAACGGGTGTCGCAAAAGGCCGCGCTTTCACCCGGAACCCCCATTTACATAGGCCCCCGCAAGGCTGAAGAAGTGACGATTACCGTCCTGGAGTACGACAAAGAATCGTACCGGGAGAAGGTGGTAGAAAAGCCCGAGGACCTTGAGGCTCCCGGGGGCCCAGCCACGGTATGGGTAAATGTTGTCGGCGTCCACCAGGTTGAGGTGGTGAAAAAACTCGGAAACCGTTTCGGCCTGCACCCGCTCGTGGTGGAAGACATCCTGAACACCAAACAGCGCCCCAAGGTGGAGGAATATGCTGAGTACCTGTATATGGCCTTTAAAATCCTGTCCTATGACGAAAAGCACAGCAGGATATCCGCCAGCCAGGCAAGTATTGTCTTGGGTACGAATTACGTGCTGACATTTCAAGAGAACAAGGACGGCACCTTCGATCCCGTTAAGAGGCGGATTGAGAATGGCAAAGGGCGTATTAGGACCATGGGCGCGGATTACCTGGCCTATGCCCTGGTGGATACCGTGGTAGACGAGTACTACAGGATCGGGGAACAGGTGGGGGAGGATATTGAGTTCCTGGAAGAAGAGGTGATCTCCGGGCCATCTCAAAGGACCCTGGCCGGTATCCATGACCTGAGAAAACAGCTTATGCTCTTTCGGCGGTCGGTATGGCCGTTAAGGGAAATAGTAAGCGGGTTGGAGCAGGGAGAATCAGCGTTTCTAAAAAGGAGCACTCTCGTTTACCTAAAGGACGTCTACGACCATATCGCTGAAATCATTGAGACCGTGGAAAGTTACAGGGACATGATCTCGGAACTGCTTGACACTTATATGTCAAGTGTCAGCTACAGGCTCAACGATGTAATGCGGGTTTTAACCATCATCGCCACGATTTTTATTCCGCTTACCTTCATTGTAGGGGTATACGGCATGAATTTCAAATACATGCCTGAACTCTCCTGGCGCTGGGGTTACCCTGTGGTCTGGCTGATTATGATTCTTATTAGTGTTTCCATGCTGGCGTGTTTCAGAAAGCGTAAATGGCTTTAGAAAAAGGCTGGGAGGACTGTCCGTGACTGGGCGCGGGTTGGGTGTCTGGGTTTTGACGCTATTTTTTCTCCTGTTCGGGGGTGCGGGGGCAGCCCAGGGGTCCGAAGAGCCGGCGGCGGCTCAAGGAAGGCTGGTTCTGGTTGTCCTGGACCGGGCCGACCTGAATGACTTGAAGCAGTTGGATCTTCCCGCGGAGATGACGCGGCGGCTGGCATGGGGGTTAATGAACACTAACACCGGCGGGGCACGGAATGTGGAGAACACGCATGCGACGATCGGCGCCGGGAGCCGCGCTATCGCCACCGGGGCGGGCATGGAGGCCTATAACGCCGCGGAAATGTTGCATAACCAGACCGCGGCGGCCGAATACCTCCGGCGGACCGGGGTCGAGGCCGCGCCGGGAGGCGTTGTCCACTTGGGTATCGCGGCGGTACGAAGCGAGAGCGCAAGGCTGCCCTACACCGTCCGTCCCGGCGCCCTGGGCAGCGCATTGCACGCCGCGGGGTTGAGGACGGCCGTTTTCGGCAACGCCGACTGGCTCGGCGTAGCCCGGCGGCCGGCCGCACTCCTGGCAATGGATCAGCGGGGCTACGTTGACGCCGGGGATGTGGGTCGTAGCCTGCTGACCGTCGACCCTGCCTTCCCGGGCATCTTACGCACCGACTATGATAAACTGTGGCAAGCCTTTCAGGGGTCGGACCAGGATATGGTTGTCCTTGACCTCGGGGACCTTTCCCGGCTTGATGAAGGCAGGCAGGATGTGCTGCCCGGGGTTTTCGCCACCCAACGCGCCCTGGCCTTGGATCGCGCGGGAACGTTCCTCGGGCGGGTATGGGAAACCCTGGACCCTGACCGTGACCTGCTGGTGGTCGTCGTACCGACGCCGCCCGCCCAGGCGATCATCGAGGGATCCACGCTGGCCCCGGTGATAATGGCCGGCGCCGGAGTGAACGGCGACACCCTTACCTCGGCCTCAACTCGTCGCCCGGGTATCGTCTTGAACATCGACATGGCGCCCACCGTATTGCGGTTTTTCAATCTCCCGCAGCCATCCGAGATGGATGGCCGACCTATCCTCGCCGTGGCCGGGGGCGGCTTCACCGCCGTGGAGGCCAACGGGCGACAGGCCGTGCTGGCGCACAATATCCGTGTCCCGATCATTAAAGGCTACATGGTCACCCAGCTGATCGTGGTCGGCCTGGTAATCCTGGCCCTCCTCGTCCGGGAGACGGGGTTTGTCCGGCGTCTCCGACTTAAGACGCTGCTCCTGGCTATCATGGCCTTCCCGGCCGCGGCGCTGCTCATCGCTGCCCGCCCCTACACCTCGGCTCCGGCCGCAGGGTTGCAGCTCATCATTGTCACCGTCGCCATTGCCGCCGCCGCGTCCGCCTTGGGACGGCGAAGGCCGCTCACGGCCTTTACGGCGATCGCGTTGTTCACCGTGGTCCTCATCATCACGGACCTTTGTCTGGGCGCTCCTTTGCAGAAGCACTCGCTCCTGAGCTACGACCCTCTGGGCGGGGCGCGTTTTTACGGACTGGGCAACGAATATATGGGAGTGCTGATGGGGGCCGTCATCCTGAGCGTGGCGTCCATCCTAACCCATGTCGGTCCAGGCCGCGGCGTTCTACCGGGGGTAGGATTGCTCTTGGCCCTTGTTTTTGTGGTTACGGCTCACCCCCAACTCGGCGCTAACTTCGGCGGGGCTGTTACGGCGGCCGTCTCTTTCATCGCCGTCTTCCTGACTTTTGCGGGGGTGCGCTTCACGTACCGCACGGCATTCCTGGGTGGCGTGGCCGCGGCCGCCTTCATCGGGGCCTTTATTACCTTTGACGCCCTGCGCAGCCCCGAACAGCAGACCCACATCGGGCGTGCCGCCCGGGCGGTATTCGGCGGCGGGCTGACCGCCGGACTGCAGGAAGCGGGGGACATTATCGGCCGGAAGGTAAGTATGAACGTCAAGCTGATCCGCTACACCATCTGGTCGCGGGTCTTTTTGGCCAGCCTGGCCGGCCTGGCGCTGCTGTTTTTCCGTCCCATAGGCCGGATGCAGGCCTTCCGCCAAAGGTACCGGTTCCTCTTCCATGGCTTGGTAGGCATTATTGTCGCCAGTTTCGTGGCGCTCGTCGTGAACGACTCGGGGATCGTGGCCGCGGCCACGGCCATGATTTTCGGAGCCCCGCCGCTTATGTACTACTTCCTGGAGGATTGACAGCTGCATATTGTAGAAGGGTGCATGGGGAAGAATTTTGTTGACAAGCGAGGTGATTATGCTACAATTTAATGTGGTTGCGATTAGCCAAACCTTACTAATTGGTTTGGCGGATTCCAATCAATTTTTATTAAAGGGGGAGATAATGTAAATGAAACCTTTGGGGCGCCACATTCTGGCTGAGATTTACGGCTGTGAATTCGATGCACTGAACGATGTCCAGAATGTCCAGGAGACGATGATTAACGCCGCCCTGGAGGCCGGAGCCGAGGTTCGAGAATACGTGTTCCACAAGTTTAGCCCCCAGGGGGTCAGCGGTGTCGTGGTGATCTCGGAGTCACACCTCACGATTCACACCTGGCCCGAACTCGGTTACGCAGCGGTCGACGTCTTCACCTGCGGGGATCGGGTTGATCCTTGGGACGCCTGCAACTACCTGAGTGAACACTTCGGCGCCAAGTACGTGAAAGCCCACGAGACCAAGCGGGGCATCTTCCCCGAGGCGATGGGAAAAGCGGCTAATCTATAGGGGGGATATTTATTAGTACGAGTCCGAAGAAAATTCGGTTGTAATTAGGCCTTGCAGTCAAGAGAGGATTGCAGGGCCGTTTTATTTTTCCGACAGGAAAAGGCAGAGTTCAAAGCGAATAGAACCAGGGATTCGTTCCGCCGGAGGTTTTGCTGTTGGTTCACGACCCCTTGCACCTTCTTCGGGCCGACATCCGTGAGGCCTATCAAAGGATCGCCACCGGACCTCTGGCTGACTTTGGCGGGGATGGCGGAGCGTGGCCGGTAAGCGAGGACCGCTCGGTGGATTTTCATCTGCGCCCGGCTCTGGTTCTGGCTGTGACCCGTAATTGTCACGGCGCACGGGACCGGGTACTGGCACTGGCCGGCTTGGTGCAACTCATTTTTATGGCCGCCCGTTTGCACGCCACGGTATCCGAGGATGGCCGGGGCGAAACGGCGAAGGCCATTCTCCTGGGTGATTACTGTTATTCGCGATTCTTTTCCCTGGCCGCCACGTCCGGACTGGGACGCTTCATAGGGCCGCTGGCGGAAGTCGTTTGTCTGATGGGCGAAGGGGGTGTCGAAAAGTGCCGGAAGGCTCCGGGGGGAGAGACGGCGGCCCTGGAGACGCTCCGCAAGGAAACCGCCGGGCTGTTCGCCGAGTCCTGTCGCTGCGCCGGCGACCTGATTGGAGCGGGGCCGGAGCAGCAACAAGCGTTACACCGTTTCGGGCTGTGCCTGGGCATGGGTTATGCCCTGCTGCAGAACACTCTTTTTCGTCCGGCCGCCGTTTACTTTTCCGAGGCGCGCCTGGGTGTCGCCCACCTTCCCCGGGTGGCGGCGCGGGACATCCTTGAAGGGCTGATCGACTACCTCTGCCGGCGCATGCCGGAGCCGGCAGCGGCAGCCGCCATAGAAGGATAAGAATAAGGAAGCGCGTAAGGAGATGGCGATGTCTTTTAATCCTACCGATTCCCAGCATAAGCAGGAGTTTGTGCGCGAGGTTTTCGCGACCATCGCCCACCGTTATGATTTGCTCAACACCATTCTGAGCTTCAACCGGGATAAGGCCTGGCGGCGGTTTGCCGTGGGCAGGTGCGGGTTGAGACCCGGGATGCAGGCGCTTGATGTCGCTTGCGGCACAGGGATGCTAAGCTTTGAACTGGCGCGGGCGGTCGGCCCCGGCGGGCGCGTGGTCGGGATCGACTTCTGCCCTGAGATGCTGGAGAGGGCGAATGCCAACCGGGGCCGCTATCCCTTCGGAGGGCTGGTCACCTTTCAACAGGGAAACGCCATCGACCTGCCCTTCCCGGATGCCGCCTTTGACTGTGCCACTATCGGCTTTGCCTTGCGCAATGTGCCTGATGTAAAGAAGACCATTGCCGAAATGGCCCGGGTGGTCCGGCCGGGAGGACGGGTGGTCAGCCTGGAGTTCGGCAAGCCGAGTCTGCCGGTTTTCAAGCAGGCCTACTACCTTTACCTTAACGGATTGATCCCGGTGCTCGGGCGCCTGGGGGTGGGGCGTAAGGGGCCTTACAACTGGCTGGCCCAGTCTCAGAACTCATTCATGCATCAGAGTGCCGTGAGGGATCTGTTTGCCGACGTCGGGCTGGCCGACGCCCGTTATTATGAGCTTACCGGCGGGATCGTCGCCGTGCACGTGGGAACCAGGGTTTAGGGTGGAGGTGTGGAGAGTGTCTTCGTACCGGGACCTGCGGGAATTCATAAACGCCCTTGAGCGAAGGGGACTCCTACGACGCATCTCGGTCGAGGTGGACTCTGAGCTGGAGATTACCGAGATCACGGATCGGGTAGTCAAGTCCGGGGGCCCGGCTCTTTTATTTGAAAGGGTACGGGGCTACGATGTCCCCGTCTTGATCAACGCCTTTGGATCGGAGGAGCGGGTACGTCTGGCTCTCGGGGTGGATGACCTCGACGATCTGGGACGGGAGCTTGTACGCTTGCTGCAGCCTGATCTGCCCACGACCTTTCTGGATAAATTGAAGACCCTGCCAAAGCTGGCCGAGCTGTCGTCTTTCCTGCCGAAGGTCGTACGCGGCGGACCCTGCCAGGAGGTGGTCGTCCGCGACCGGCCGACCCTCGCGCAGTTCCCGATTCTCAAATGCTGGCCGAAGGACGCCGGCCGTTTCATTACTCTCCCCCTGGTTTTCACACGGGATCCGGAGACGGGACGGCGGAACGTGGGGATGTACCGCATGCAGGTTTTCGATGAAAGGACCACCGGGATGCACTGGCACCTGCACAAGGACGGTGCAGGGCATTACCGCCGGGCCTGCGCCGGGAAACGGCGCCTGGAAGTGGCCGTCGCCCTCGGGGGTGACCCGGCCCTGATCTACGCCGCCACGGCGCCCCTGCCCCGCGACCTGGACGAGCTTCTCCTGGCCGGCTTCATTCGCAAACAGCCGGTGGAACTGGTCCGGTGCCTCACGGTGGACCTCGAGGTCCCGGCACATGCCGAGATCATCCTGGAGGGTTACGTCGATCCCGAAGAACGTCGGCGTGAAGGACCCTTTGGTGACCATACCGGGTATTATTCGCTGGCCGACGACTATCCCGTGTTCCATATCACCTGTATCACGCACCGGAGACAGCCGATATATCCGACGATCGTCGTCGGGCGCCCGCCCATGGAGGACACCTTCCTGGGCAAGGTTACCGAGCGGCTCTTCCTGCCGCTCATCCAGGTGGTCCTGCCCGAGGTTGTAGATATGAGCTTTCCCTTGGAGGGCGTCTTTCACAACTGTGCCGTGGTTTCCATCCGGAAGGATTTCCCCGGCCAGGCGCGCAAGGTCATGCACGCCCTCTGGGGTATGGGTCAGATGATGTTCACCAAGATGATTGTCGTCGTCGACCACGACGTGGACGTTCATAACCCGTCCGAAGTCTGGTGGAGGGTCTTTAACAACATCGACGCGCGGAGAGACCTGGTTTTAGCCGACGGGCCGCTCGATGTACTGGATCACTCCTCTCCGGCGCCGGTTTACGGGACCAAGATGGGACTTGACGCCACGCGCAAGGGGCCGGGGGAAGGGCACCCGCGGGAGTGGCCGGATGATATCGTTATGGACCCCGAAATCAAAACACTTGTGGACGGAAAGTGGGAGAGCTATGGCCTTTAGCCGCGTGCTCACCTTTCTGGAAATGGTCAAATTCGAGCATACCGTTTTTGCCTTGCCCTTCGCTTTTGTCGGGGCGCTCCTGACCGAACGGCACCTGCCGGCCTGGAGCGATGTCCTCTGGATCACGGTGGCGATGGTCGGGGCCCGCACGGCGGCAATGTCGTTAAACCGCCTGATCGACCGCCACGTCGACGCGCGGAATCCTCGTACGGCCAACCGGGCTTTACCGAAGGGGCTGCTCTCGGTCGGTGAGGTCTGGATCTATGTTATTATCTCCTTCGCTTTGCTCTTGATCGCCGCCTACCAGCTGAGCCCTCTGGCGGTCCGCCTCTTCCCCTTGGTGGTAGCCATCCTTGTCGGTTACTCCTATACCAAGCGCTTCACCTGGGCCTGTCACCTCTGGCTCGGGGCCGCGCTCGGCTTTGCCCCTCTGGGAGCCTGGATCGCCATCGCCAACCGCATCGACCTGGCCCCGATCCTCCTGGCCCTCGGCGTCCTGTTTTGGGTGGCCGGCTTTGACATCATATATGCCTGCCTGGACCATGACTTCGATATCCGGGCCGGTATTCATTCCATTCCGGTCCGGTTCGGGATACCCATTGCGCTGCGCATCGCCCGGGGTTTTCACGTTGTCGCGCCGGCGCTGTTCCTGGCGGCCGGCATGGCCCTTCACCTCGGCGTGTTTTACTTCCTTGGCGTTGCTCTGGCCATTGCCTTGCTGGCATACGAGCATGCAATTGTCAACCCGGGAGACCTTTCCCGGGTCAATGTCGCCTTTTTCCACGCCAACGCTGTTCTGAGTATCCTGATCTTCTGCTTTACTCTGGTTGACGTACTCCGGTAGGGAAGGGGAAGGACAGGTTGGAAAGCCTCTTCGCGGACGGTGAACTACGGGACATAGTGGAGAAAGTCCTGGGCGGGGAGCGCCTTGACCGGGGGGACGGAATACGCCTGCTGCATTCCAAGGATCTTCTGACAGTGGGCTATCTGGCCGATCTGGTGCGCCGGCGCAAGCACGGCGACCGGGTCTATTTCATTGTCAACCGGCATATCAACCAGACCAATATCTGCGTCAACCGCTGTCGTTTCTGCGCCTTCAGCAAGGATCCCGGCGCCCCCGGGAGTTACGCCCTGACCCTGGACGAGATCGTTGAACGGGCCCGGCGGTCGTGGGCCCTGGGTATCTCCGAGGTGCATATCGTCGGCGGCCTGCATCCGGACCTCGACCTTCAATACTACCTGGAAATGATGCGCCTCCTGCGTCAAGCCCTGCCGGGCGTCGTGATCCAGGCCCTCACGGCCGTGGAGGTGGAGTACCTGGCCCAGCGCCACCAAATGGCGGTGGAAGACGTTCTCCTCGCCCTTCACCAGGCCGGTCTGGACTCCCTGCCCGGGGGCGGGGCCGAGGTTTTCTCCCCGCGGGTGCGTGAACTGCTCTGCCCGAAGAAAATCAGCGGCGAGCGGTGGCTCTATGTGCATGAGGCCGCTCACCGCCTGGGGATCCGCACCAACGCCACCATGCTGTACGGTCACGTTGAGACGCCCGAGGAGCGGGTGGACCACCTGCTCGCCCTGCGCGCGCTGCAGGACCGGACGGGGGGCTTCTTGACCTTTATTCCGCTGGCCTTCCACCGCCGGCATACCGAACTGGAGGGGGTCGTGCGCGACCGGACCACGGGATATGACGATCTCAAAATGCTGGCTGTGTCCCGGCTCATGCTGGACAACTTTGATCACATCAAAGCCTACTGGATTATGATCGGGGAGAAGATGTCCCAGGTCGCCTTGAGCTTCGGCGTCGACGACTTCGACGGGACGGTGGTGGAGGAGAGGATCACCCATGCCGCCGGGGCCGAGACGGCACAGAGCGCGACACGGCGGGAACTGGTGCGCCAGATCCGGGCGGCGGGCCGGCGGCCGGTGGAAAGGGACACCCTTTACAACGTTATCCGGGAGGAGTTCTAGATGGCCTTCATCAGGCTGGGCCGGGTCGATTACCTGAACTGCCTGCCCGTCTACTATCCCCTTGAGAGGGGGTGGGTGCCGGTTAAGGCCACTCTGACCAAGGGCGTTCCAACACGCCTCAATCGCCTCTTTCTCGAGGGAGAGCTTGACGTCACGCCTATTTCATCTATCGAGTACGCCCGTAATCCCGGGAAATGCGTTATCCTCCCCGATATCTCCATCGCCTCCGACGGGCGGGTGGGGAGCATCTTCCTCTTCAGCAGGGGTCCCGTGACGGAGCTGGACGGCCGCCACGTGGCCCTGCCGGATACCTCGGCCACCTCGGTCGTGCTGCTGAAGGTGCTGTTTCACCATTACTATCACGTTGAGGCGACGTACGAGACGATGCCCGACGACCTGGACCGGATGCTGGCCGTGGCCGACGCAGCCTTGCTGATCGGCGACAATGCCATCCGGGAGCGTTGGCGGGTGCAGGAGGCGGGCAGCCCGCTGGTGGTCACCGACCTCGGGCAGGCCTGGAAGGACTTCACCGGGGACCCGATGGTTTTCGCCCTTTGGGTCATCCGCAGGGACTTTGCCTCCCGTGATCCGGAGAGCACCCGCGCCGCGGCCGGGGCCCTGCTGACCGCCAAGAGGGTAGGGGCGGCTCAGACGCCGACGCTGGTTGACGTCGCCCATCGCCGGACCGGGCTGCCCCGCCCGGTTCTTGAGGACTATTTCCGCATCATCCGTCACGAACTCGACGCCGATTACCGGCGGGGCTTGCTGACCTACTATGATTACGCCTACAAGAGCGGCCTTATTGAGGAACGGGTGCGCCTTGACATTTGGGGGGATGGCCTTGGTTAAGATCCACGCCGTCCTGGAAAAGGCCCTGTCCGGCGGCCGGCTGGACGAGGCGGAAGGGACGGCGCTGCTGGCCTCCGATGAGGTTCTTCTCGTGGGCCGGGCCGCGGATACCATTCGCCGCCGGCGCCACCCGGAGGGCCTGGTGACCTTTGTCATTGACCGGAACATCAACTACACCAACGTCTGCGTTTCGCGCTGCCGCTTCTGCGCGTTTTATCGTTCTCCCGGCGAGCCCGGGTCTTACGTGCTGGATCACGGCCAGATCCTGGACAAGATCCGGGAACTGGTCGACCTCGGCGGCACCCAGGTCTTAATCCAGGGAGGGCTCCACCCGGACCTGCCGCTGGACTACTACCTGGACATGCTGCGGGCCATCAAGCGGGAATTCCCCCAGGTTCAGGTCCACTCCTTCTCCCCGCCGGAGATCGTCCATCTCTCCCGCCGGTTTGGGCATGCGGTCCGGGACATGCTGGTCCTCTTGCGGGAGGCCGGACTGGACTCGCTTCCCGGCGGAGGGGCGGAAATCCTGGTGGACCGCGTGCGGCGGGAGATCAGCCCGGCTAAGATCGGCTGGCGGGAGTGGATGGACGTTATGCGCCAGGCGCATGCCCTCGGCATGCGCACCACGGCGACGATGATGTTCGGAGCTGTGGAAACCCTGGAGGAGCGGGTGCGGCACATGATCCGGTTGCGGGACCTGCAAGACGAGACCCGAGGTTTTACGGCCTTCATACCGTGGAGTTTTCAGCCCTCGAATACGCACCTGGGCGGGTCGGGGTCCACGGCCCTCGACTACCTGAAGACCCTGGCCGTGGCCCGGCTGGTGCTGGACAACTTCGATAACCTGCAGTGTTCCTGGGTCACCCAGGGGCCGAAGGTGGCGCAGGTTGCCCTAACTTTTGGGGCTAACGACTTCGGGAGCACGATGCTTGAGGAAAACGTTGTCCGCGCCGCCGGCGCCTGCCACCGGGTACCCTTGGAGGAGATGCTGCACGTCATCCGGGACGCGGGCTTCACTCCCGCCCAGAGGGCGACGGACTACACCGTTCTGCGTACCTGGGATTAGGGCAAACGCCGGGTCCTCCACGGCCGGTCCAATGCCATGAACGGTTATAATATTAATGAAAGAATGAGCTTATGGAGGGTGTTTGAACTGGCACCGCATAACCTTTGGCTGAAATGTCCCACCATGGCCCGCCCGGGAGAAACATTCACCGTCAACCTTATTTACGGCCACCACTTCGAGCCCGAAGGAGACATCGACCAGGCGCGGGCGCGGGTCTGGGCTTTCCCCCCGGGGGGCGGGAGTCGTGACCTCGAAGCGCGGGCGGACGGCCGGTCGCTGCGGGCCTCTCTGACGGCCGACGTACCCGGGGTCTGGGCCGTTCTGGCGGCGTACGATGCGGGCCTTTGGGCGGTACTGGCTGACGGGCGTCATCTCCCCGGGGGCCGGAAGGCCAACCCCGGGGTGGAAGCGGTGAGGGACGTGCATTATAGGAAATTCGCCAAGGCCCTCGTCGTTTGCGGCACGGAAGAAGCGGCCCTGCCGGGGCCGGCCGGAACGGAACTGGAAATCGTACCCCTGGCGCTGCGGGATGGAACACTGGAACTTGCAGTGCTGTTTTTCGGCAAACCGTTGGCCGGGGCACGTGTTTCCGCGGCTTGCCGGGGACGCAGGATCTCGCGCCTGACGCGTACCGACGGGGCCGGGCTGGCCGCCGTCAACCTCAGCCCGGGGACCTGGCTGGTCATCGTTGACCACGAATCGGCGCCGGCCGATCCCGCCCGCGACCCCTACGACAACCTTCAGGCGGTGTACTCTGTTGATATTTCGTAATGCCGGAATGGACGGAAGATACGGAGGATGATCCATGGCTTCTGAAAGGCATGGGGCTTTGCGCCTGCTGCCGCCGGTGGACGAGGTGTTGCGTGAGATAGACGACCGTGTGGGTCCGCAGCCGCGCGGCGTGCTCGTGGCCGAGACGCGGCGCGTTTTGGAGGGCTGGCGACATGCGATCCTTGGTGACGAAGCCCCGGTCACGTTTGCAACCCGGGAAGAAGCCCTGGCGCGGGTGGCCGAGGATGTCTGCGAAAGGGTGCGGCGGACGGCCCTGCCCAACCTGCGGCGGGTGCTTAACGCGACCGGGGTGGTGCTGCATACGAACCTGGGCCGCGCCTTGCTCAGTGAACAGGCGCGGGAGGCCGTAGCCGAGGCTGCTGGGCGCTACACGAACCTGGAGTTTGACCTGGCCACCGGGCGGCGGGGTTCACGCTACTTTCTGGTGGAGGGCCTGCTGGCCGAGCTGACCGGCGCCGAAGCGGCGATGGTGGTCAACAATAACGCCGCCGCGGTTCTGCTCGCCCTCAGCACACTGGCGCGAGGCCGAGAAGTCATCGTGTCCCGGGGCCAGCTCGTGGAGATCGGCGGTTCCTTCCGCATTCCCGAAGTGATGGAGCAAAGCGGCGCACGGCTGGTCGAGGTCGGGGCGACGAACAAGACCCATCGCCGTGACTACGAGCGGGCGGTCAATCCCGAGACGGCTCTGCTGTTGCACGTCCATACCTCCAATTACCGCATCGTGGGCTTTACCTGCGAGGTTAGCGTCGGGGAGCTTGCGGCCCTGGGACACCAGTTCGGGTTGCCCGTTATGTCGGATCTGGGCAGCGGTTTCCTGGTCGACCTTTCCCGCTTCGGCCTTCCTTATGAGCCGACCGTTCAAGAAACGGTGCGGGCCGGGGCCGACCTGGTGACCTTCAGCGGGGACAAGCTGCTTGGCGGGCCTCAGGCCGGGATCATCGTCGGGCGGGCCGACCTGGTCGAGCGTATGAAGAAAAACCCTCTGACCCGGGCTATTCGCATCGACAAGCTGACCCTTGCCGGGCTGGAGGCTACCTTACGCGCCTACCGCGAACCGGATCAGGCCCTGCGGACGATCCCCACCCTGCACATGCTTACCGCGCCTTACGGGGAACTGGCGAAGCGCGCTGCGGCCCTGGAGCGCGAACTGGGCGAACTGGTTGGCGAGCGGGCTCTGGTGGAAGCGCGCGACGCTTTTTCCCAGGTCGGAGGGGGCGCGATGCCTACCGCCGTGCTGCCGACGCGTGTCGTGGCCGTGCGCCCGCACAGCGGCACGGTGGACGGTTTGGTGACCGCGCTGCGGAGCGGCGACCCGCCGCTTATCGGACGGGTGCAGGACGATACCCTGCTGCTCGACGTACGCACCCTGCAGGATGAGGAGATTGCCGTGGCGGCCAGGCTGGTGGCGGGTGCGCTCAGGTAACAACCCGATCCAGGAGCGTATCCGTTCGGGCAACGGGAAAAGAAACGGACGCTTCCCAGGGGTGGCCACAAAGGGGGAAAAGCGGCTTGAGACACCTGGTCATCGGGACGGCCGGCCACGTGGATCACGGCAAGACAGCCCTTATTCACGTCCTCACAGGTATTGATACAGACCGCCTCCGCGAGGAGAAGGAGCGGGGGATTTCCATCGAACTGGGTTTCGCTTACCTGGATCTTCCCAGCGGCCGGCGGGCCGGTATCGTGGATGTTCCGGGCCACGAACGGTTTATCAAGAATATGCTCGCCGGCGTCGGCGGCATCGACCTTGTCCTGCTCGTCATTGCCGCCGATGAAGGGGTGATGCCCCAGACCCGGGAGCATCTTGAGATCATTCAGCTCTTGGAGATCAAGCGGGGGATCGTGGTCCTCACCAAGATCGACCTTGTAGACGAGGAATGGCTGGAACTGGTCCGGGAGGAGGTAACCTCCTTCCTGAAGGGAACGGTGCTGGAAGGCGCCCCGATCCTGGCCGTCTCCTCGGTAACGCGCGAGGGGCTGCCGGAACTTGTGCGGCTGATCGACGAACTGGCCGCCGACCTTCCCGAGCGGCGGGGAGCCGGGCCGGCGCGGCTGCCCATTGACCGTGTCTTTTCGGTTACCGGCTTTGGCACGGTGGTTACCGGTACCCTGGTGGACGGCCGCCTGCGGGTGGGTGACGCCGTGGAGGTTTTGCCCCGGGGTCTGAAAGCCAGGATCCGTTCCCTGCAAGTGCACAAGCGAAAAGTGGACGAAGCAGGGTCAGGACAACGCGTCGCCGTCAATCTTGCCGGCGTGGATGTAAGCGACGTTGACCGGGGCCAGGTTCTGGTTCCGCCACAGGCCTTCAGGCCCACACAGCGTCTTGACGCGCGCCTGGAGTTGCTGCCCGAGGCGCCGCGGCCCTTGAAGAACCGGGCGCGGATCCGCTTCTATCTGGGCGCGGCCGAGATCCTTGGACGGGCGGTGATCCTGGACCGGGATGCTCTCGACCCGGGCGGGCGGGCTTACGCGCAACTGATCCTGGAGGAGCCTACCGTGGCCGCCAGGGGTGACCGGTTTGTGATCCGGTCCTATTCCCCCATGCGAACCATCGGGGGAGGCACGGTCATTGACCCTCATCCGCCCCGGCACAAGCGTTACCGCGATGAGACCATCGAAGCCCTGGCGACCCTGGAGCGGGGGACGCCGGAAGAACTGGTCGTCCAGGTCTTGACCGGGCGCGGGGAAGCACTGCCGGCCGGCGAAGTGGCCAAGGCCGCCGGCTTGAATCAGGAAACCGTCGGGGAGTCCCTGGCGGCACTCGCTGCCGACGGGCAGGTGGAAACGCTTGAGTGCGAGGGGCAGAACCTCTACATGGCGGCCCAGGTCTATGCGGATTGGCGCCAAAGGGTCCTGAAAGCGCTGGAAGAATACCGCTCTTCCTATCCCCTCCGCGAGGGTTACCCTAAGGAGGAACTGCGTTCGCGCAAGTTCTCGAGCGTCAGCGGGCGGCTGTTCCTTTGTTTCTTGCAGAACCTGGCGCAGCGGGGTGAAATCGAGGTCCTGGAAAAGAGTGTCCGCCTGCCGGGCGCGGGATCCCTTTCGCCACTTCTTGAAGCGCGGGTGAAGGCCCTGGACGATGTGTTCGCCGCGCGGGGCTTCCAGCCGCCTTCTTTTGTGGAGGCCGCGGCGGGTCAGGGGATCGGTGAGACGGAGTCCTCCGAGTATTTGCACTTCCTGCTCCGAGAAGGGCGGCTGATCAAGCTGGGCGATGACCTGTACCTGCACCGGGATACCGTGGAGCGGGCCAAGGAGGCCGTCGCGGCCTTCATCCGGGAGAAGGGGGAAATCACGGTCGGTGAAGCACGTGATCTCCTGCAGACTTCCCGGAAGTTTGCCCTTCCGCTGCTCGAATACCTCGACCAGGTTCGGTTCACCCGCCGCGTGGGCGACAAGCGTAAACTGGCGAAGGGCCAGGGGGTATGAGCCGTGGGTTCCGGGGAGCTAAACGGGGGTAGGGGCGTATACCAGGTTTATGAGGCGGCCGTCGGGGATGGCCGCCACCGTGTCTTCCTGCACGCGGTTTGTACCGGGGACGGGGCCGTGGTCACCCTGGTAGGGGGGGAACATGCCCACGTGGGAGCGGTGGCGCTGGGCCTGCCGAGGCCCAGCCTGCGGGACGCCCGTACGCCGAGCGCCGATGTGGCCGTAGTCCCGGTTCCCGGGCATAAGGATGACCGGGTGGCGCGGCCCGTCGCGGAGGCGATAGCCCGAGTTCTGGGCCAGCCCGTTGTGGTGAGCGTCGGGCTGCACGTGGACCAGGCCACGGATGAAGACCTGGCCCGCCTGGTTGAGAATGCTCGCACGGCCGCATACCAGTTCCTGGCATCCATCCCCAGGTAGGACCATGGTAACGGCCCCAATAATTACATTCTAACAAATCTGTATTTTTTAGGTATAATTGTCGCAAAAGCCGAATCCCCTTCAAGGGGTACGGGGGAAAACACTTTTGGGGTGAATCCGGTCCAGGAGGTGAGTATATTTTCCGGTAGGGTACCCTCACCCGAACCCGTCAGCTAACCCCGGAGGCTCAAGGAGGGCAGGTTCTTGCGTCGATCTTTGCTTATTCTTGTTTTAGGTGCCTTGTTTGCCTTACTCCCCGCCACAGCCAGCCCCGCCGCCACCTATACCGCGCGCCCCGGCGATTCCCTGTACCTGATCAGCCAGCGGTTCGGCACCACCGTTGCCACCGTGCGCAGTCTGAACGGCCTGTGGACAAGCGATTACATTTACGCGGGCCAGCGCCTGACCGTACCGGATCCGACGGGAACGCGTTACACCGTGCGGCCGGGGGACAGCTTCTACCTGATCGGCCGTAAGTTCGGCCTTCCCGCGGCGACCATCATGCAGGCCAACGGGATCTGGTCCTGGACCATATATCCGGGGCAGGTTCTCTATATTCCGGTTGCGGCGGCGCCGGTTTCCCGGGGCTGGTCGACCGGCGGCAGCCGGGATCTCGAACTGCTTGCCAGGCTGATCACCGCCGAGGCCGACGATCAGCCCTATCTGGTCAAGGTCGCAGTTGGGGCGGTGGTCCTGAACCGGGTCAGGAGTCAACTCTTTCCCAACAGCATTCCCGGGGTGATTTACGATACAGCCTACGGCCACTTCCAGTTCGAGCCGGTTTTAAACGGCTGGATTAACCGCCCGCCCTCGCCGGATGCCGTGCGGGCGGCCCGGGACGCCCTGGCGGGTTGGGACCCCACCGGGGGTGCGCTCTATTTCTTTGAACCGTGGGTGGGTAACCGTTATCTGCATTCTCTCCCGGTAGCTTTAAGAATGGGCGCCTTTGTTTTCTGTTAGCGATGACTCCCGACAAGGCGGCCGGACCCCGACGGAGCGGGTCCGGCCCTTTTTTTACCCTTTTGGAAGGGGTTGCCCCCCCGGAACGCGAATTGATGGGGCACTCTATGTTACGGAGGTGGAGAATGGCTTCACGCGTCTATTTCGCCGATGTGCGCGGTAAGCACAGCCTGCTTGACAAGGTCGAGAGGCTCTTCCGGCGGGCGCGGCTCGACCAGGTGATCGCCAGGCGCGACCTGGTGGCCGTCAAGTGCCATTTCGGAGAGCGCGGGAACACTAGCTACGTGCGCCCGCAGTATTTGCGACGTCTGGTGGACCTGATCAAGAAGGCGGGCGGCAAGCCTTTTTTGACCGACGCTAACACCCTTTATGTGGGCGGGAGGGCCAACGCCGTTGACCACCTGGAAACCGCCGTGTTGCACGGGTTCGACTTCGCCGTGGTCGGGGCGCCGGTCATCATCGCCGACGGTTTGCTCGGTAAGGACTATGTGAACGTGGAGGTGAACCTGAAGCATTTCCGGGCGGTCAAGATCGGCAGCGCCGTGCACCATGCCGATGCGCTCGTGGTTGTCTCCCATTTTAAGGGCCACGAGGCCACCGGCTTCGGCGGCGTCCTCAAGAATGTTGGAATGGGGCTCGGCTGCCGGAGCGGAAAACAGATGATGCATTCTGATATCCTGCCTGCCGTGGGGGTTGAGAAGTGCCGGGGCTGCGGTCGATGCATCCGCTGGTGCCCGGCGGGGGCGATCACCCTTAACCCGCGCGGCCCGGTGGGTGGTGTCGCCGACGAGCGGCGGGCGCCTGACGGGCTTTCAATGAAAGTGGCGGCCATCGACCCCAAGCACTGTATCGGATGCGGGGAGTGCACCGTAACCTGCCCGGAGGGGGCCATTGCGATTAACTGGAAGACGGAACCGGATTTGATCCAAGAGAAGATCGTGGAGTATGCCTACGGCGTGCTGAGGGAGAAGCAAGGCAAGGCCGCCTTCATCACCTTTGCCACCGACGTGACACCGGACTGCGACTGCTGCGGCTGGAGTGATGCCCCCGTCGTGCGCAACATCGGGCTTCTGGCCTCGAAGGACCCGGTGGCTCTGGACCAGGCCTGCGTGGATCTGGTGAACCGCGAACGGGGGCTGGAGTCATCGCGCCTGGCGGGCTTGACGGCCGGCGCCGACAAGTTCCGGGCGCTGTACCCCGCGATAGACTGGTCACGGCAGTTGGCCTATGCCGAAGATATCGGTCTGGGGAAGCGTGAATATGAGTTGGTGCGGCTCCGCTGATCGTTGTTTTCCGGGCTTCGTTAAAAACAAGCGATCGGAATATTAAAAAGCTTGACTAGAAAATGGCGAAAAGTTAGAATTATACTAACAATTAAAAGGCGCAAAGCAAGTTCTTGTATTTTATTTCACTAATCACACTCTGACGTCACCTAGCACGCATTTGGATAATCGCTCCAGCCCTCTTTGCGCGCGCTTGGCCATTTCGCTCCAACAAGTAATACTTGACCGTCGCGGCCCTTTGGCCGCGACTTATTCCACCCCGGCAAAGGCCGCCCGAGGAGGTGGGTTGAAAGTTATTTCCGCTCGCCCAACATTAGCCGTCGGTGTTAGGATTCAAGTTAGGAGGTAAACCGCATGCCTGGTGAGAACCTTATCGCCGTCCTGATCCTCCTGCCCTTTGCCGTGGGTCTGCTGGGGTTGGCGGTCAGGGACGAAAAGGTGCGTCGGCCGCTCGTGATCGCCGCCTCTCTGGCCTTGATGGCGGCCTCGGTGGCGTTGTTGTTCACCGTCCTCGGGCGGGGGACGGTCACCTTCTCGCCGTCCGAAGCTTGGGAAATGCCGATAACGATCCTTGACTTCGCCATGCTGGCGTATTTCTTGTACATCGGCATTACGTCGAGACACGTGCTGGTCACGGCCCTGACCCTGGGGCAATGGGTCCTTTTCCCGTTGCTGAAGTATTCCGTGCTTCCCGCGGGATACGAGGTGGAACGGGTTTTCCGGGTCGACCTGCTGGCCGTGGTTATGGGACTCATAATCTCCGTCGTTGGCTCGTTGATTGTCATCTATGCGCTGGACTATATGCGGGAGCATGAGAAACACCTCAAGCTGAGCCGTACCCGGCAGCCGGTCTTCTTTTTATTCCTGATCGGCCTGCTCGGCGCAATGAACGGCCTGGTATTCGCCAACAGCATCCTCTGGCTTTTCTTCTTCTGGGAAATCACCACCCTTTGTTGTTACCATCTCATCAGGCATGATCTGACGTCCGAGGCCCAGGCATCCGCGCTGCGGGCGCTGTGGATGAACCTGGTGGGCGCCGTCGCCTGTGTTCTGGGAATGATTCTCGTTTTCCGGAGCGCCGGAACGCTGGCCCTGGATGAGATTTCCGCGGCCGGGACCGTCGGCCCGGCTTTACTTCTGCCGCTGGCGCTGTTCTGCCTTACGGGGTTCACGAAGGCGGCCCAGGTGCCGTGGCAGTCCTGGCTGTTGGGGGCCATGGTGGCGCCGACGCCGGTTTCCGCGTTGCTGCACTCGAGTACCATGGTCAAGGCCGGGGTGTACCTCGTATTACGGTTGGCTCCGAGTTTTGAGGGCACGCTTCTTTCGGCCGCCGTGGCCGTCTTTGGGGCCTTTGTCTTTATGACAACCGCGCTGGTGGCCATCAGCCAGCGTGTCTCCAAGAGGGTGTTGGCCTACTCCACGATCTCCAACCTGGGACTGATAATCTGCTGTGCAGGGATCAATACGGACCTGGCCATAGCCGCGGCCATTGCCCTCATCATCTTTCACGCCGTCTCTAAAGGCATGTTGTTCCTGGCGGTGGGGGCCATCGAACAGCAGATCGAGAGCCGTGACATCGAGGACATGGAGGGGCTGGTGTCCCGCCTGCCGCTGATTACGGGCGCGGCCATTGTCGGGATGATCACTATGCTCTTCCTTCCGTTCGGCGCGGTCTTCGCCAAGTGGGCGAGCATGGAGGCGGCCGCCGTACCGATTTCACCCTGGTTCCCGCTGGTGGTGACCTTCCTGGCTGTCGGCAGTGCGGCTACACTGGTTTTCTGGAGTAAATGGATCGGGCGTCTTATGAGCAACCTCATCGTGGCGCGGAAAGAGGAAAAGGCTGAGCGCCGCCCCTTCTTCGCCTACGGCGCCCTTCTGGTCCTGGTTTCGACGGCCGTTGTCTTGAGTGTCTTTATCGTTCCGCTTATGTCCTTGCTGGTTATGCCTGCTGGACAGGAAATGGGTTACGGCGTTCCTTTCGATACCTCGGGATGGCAGCTTAGGACGGCGCTGGGTACATTCAGCCCGTGGCCGTTGTTCGCCGCGGTTCTGGTGGCCATTGTCCTGCCGGCCCTGTTTATCCGCGTCCGCCGCGATGAATTGCAGCCTGCTTACCTCTGCGGTGAGAACGTGGCCGCCGATCCGGTGTCTTTCCGCGCCGTGGCCGATGTTCCGGTGACGGCGGCAACCGGCGGGGTTTACTGGCAACGTGCTTTCGGGGAAAACCAACTGAACAACTGGATAAACGGCGCCGGCATCCTGCTCCTGGCGGCGCTCTTCGCGGGGGTGATGATGTAATGCTTTATGACATCCTGGCCCTGGTCCTGGCCATATTCGTCGCCCCCGTGGCAGGGGGGCTGCTGCGTGGAGTGGACCGGAGGCTGACGGCCCGCCTCCAGGGACGGATCGGGCCGCCGATCCTTCAGCCGTTCTATGATTTCTTCAAGCTTCTGGGCAAGTCGCGCCTGGTCAGCTCCCGCGAGAACCTGATCTGGGCCTGGGCCTACCTGGTCCTGACGGTAGCGGCCTTGATCCTCTTCAGCCTGGGGCAGGATCTCCTGGTCATCTTCTTTATGCTTGCCTTTGCCGGGGCGTCATTGGCCTTCGGGGCTTTTTCGGTGAAATCGCCGTATTCCCACTTCGGGGCTTACCGGGAGATCATGCAGATGCTTTCCTACGAGCCCATCCTGCTCCTTGCGGCCGTGGCCATCTTCCTTGAAACCGGCAGTTTTATGGTTGCGGACGTCCTCAGCCACGGCGGACCGCTGCTCGTCTTTTTACCCCTGGCCTTTCTCGCCGTCTTAATCGCCCTGGGGATCAAGATGAGGAAGTCGCCGTTCGACATCGCGGCCTCGGAGCACGCCCACCAGGAAATCGTTCGCGGCGTGTATACTGAGTATTCAGGCCCTTTCCTGGCGTTGATCGAACTGACGCACTGGTATGAATTGATGCTGATCCTGGGCTTCATTGCCCTCTTCTGGGCCCAGCCGCTCTGGTTGGGGGCCCTGCTCGCGTTGGGCTGTTTCATCCTTGAGATTCTTATCGATAATATTGCCGCCCGCCTGCGGTGGTCCTGGATGGTGGGCGTCAGCTGGGTCCTGGGAGTCGGTCTTCTGTTGGCCAACATCGTCATCATTCAGGTGGCCGGTTACGGCCCGGGTCTCTAAGGGGACGGCAATCTTTACGCCAGGGGAGGAGTAAGTCTGATGGGACTCATCGCCAAGTCACGCCTTAAGTCGCCGTGGATCGTACACTATTGCTGCGGCGGCTGCAACG
>JASEER010000021.1 GCA_030019475.1 Thermoanaerobacterales bacterium
TTCCCATCTCTCACTTCCCACTTCCCATCAGTGAGGTGATCCGCTTGCCTGAAGGCCGGGCCGTGCGGGAGGCGGGAACCTATGCCCTGGCCGTCACGGGTCTGCTCCTCGCCGGCCTTTACCTGCCCTTCCTGCATTTCCTGTTCGGGATGGCCCTGCTGGTGCTCACGGTGGTGACCGCCCGCCGGCAGACGGCCGTGCTGGCCCTCATCGTGCTGGCGGCCTGCGGCGGAGTTCTGGCCGTTGTCTTTTGGTCTCCCGACCCGATGATAATGGTGCTGGAGTTCGGGTTCCTGGGGCTTGTTCCCGCCCTGGGCTTCAAGAACGGGGCCCCGCCCGAGTTTATCCTGGCAGCGACCCTTTTCGCGGCGCCGGTGTTTGTGGGGTTGGGCCTGGCCCTCGGCTGGTTCGGGTGGGGGCTTAACCCTATGGACGCCACCGGGGTGCTGAACGGCCCGGGGGCCGAGACGCCGGCCGCGAGGGAAGCCATCCGCCTGGCCGCCGTTCTGCTCCCCGGCAGCTACGCGGTCTGGGCCTTCGCCACGGGCCTGGCGGGCTTCTTCCTGAGCCAGGAAGTGCTGCGTCAGCTGGGCCTGGCCGGTCAGCGGACCATCCCCTTCAGTTCCTGGCGCCTTCCCTGGTATGCGGTCTGGGGCCTTATCGCCGCGCTGACCCTGGTCCTGGCCGGGGACTATTGGCGCCAGGCGCTCTGGAGAACCGCCGGCCAGAACATCCTTTTCCTGATGGCCTTTGTCTATTTCACGGCGGGCGTGAGCCTGGCCGCCCATTACTACCACCGCCTTAACTGGGCCCGTCCCTGGAAACTCCTGGCCGTGGCGCTCGCCGTCTTCTACTGGCCCGTGACCTTTACATTTTTAGCCATGTTCGGGTTGTCCGACAGCCTGGTCAACTTGCGGGAACGCCAGCCCCGGCCACCGCAGAAGGAGGAATAACGGTGAAGGTTGTCTTGCTGAAAGACGTGCCCAACCTCGGGCGCCGCGGCGAGGTGGTCAATGTCGCCGAGGGCTACGCCCGGAATTACCTGCTGCCCCGCCGCCTGGCCGAGCCGGCCAGCGAGGGCCGGATGCAGGAAATCGCCCATAACATTGACCTTAAGGCGAAGAAGGAAGAGCGTGCCGCCGCGCAGGCCCGCGCCGTGGCCGCCCGGTTGACCGGCCGGGCGGTGAAGGTCGCCGTCCGCGCCGGGGAGGGGGGCAAGCTCTTCGGATCGGTGCAGACCAAGGACATCGCTGCGGCCGTGGCCTCCCAGCTCGGCCTTAAGGTCGACCGCAAGAAGTTCGAGATCAAGGAGCCCGTGCGTGCCCTGGGTCGCTATACCGTTCTGGCCCGGCTGCATCCCGGGGTGCAGGCGGAGTTTACCGTGGAGGTCGTGAACAGCGGTGCTTGACCGCCTGCCGCCGCAGAACATCGACGCCGAACAGGCCGTCCTCGGCGCCCTGCTCCTGGACCCGGAGGCCGTGCACCACTTGCCTTCCACGCTGCGCCCTGACGACTTCTACCACCAGGGGCACCGCCTCATCTTCGAGGCCGCCCTGAGCCTGGCCGAACAGGGGCAGCCGGTGGACCTGGTGACCGTCACCGGACAGCTGCGGGAGCAGGGCGTGCTGGAGAAGGCCGGGGGCGCGGCCTATGTCGCCTCTCTCCTGGACATCGTCCCCACCGCGGCCAACATCGAGTACTACAGCAGGATGGTCGAGGAGAAGTCCCTCCTGCGGACGCTGATCATGGCCGCCACGCGCATCGCCGAGATGGGGTACGAGGGGGGGGATGACGCCACCCGTCTTCTCGAGCAGGCCGAGCGGATGATACTGGAGGTCGGCGCGCGCCGCGCCGCGGGGGGCTTCGCCTCCCTGCGGGAGATCCTCCTCGCCGTCTGGTCCTTCGTCGAGGAGGCCTATGCCAGCAAGGGCGGCCTCTCCGGCCTGCCGACCGGGTTCGCCGACCTGGACCGGCTCTCCTGCGGGCTGCAGCCGGCCGACCTGGTCATCCTGGCCGCCCGCCCGAGCATGGGCAAGACCAGCCTGGCGCTGTCCATCGCCTACCAGGTGGCCGTCAAGCAGCGCCTGCCGGTGGCCGTCTTCAGCCTGGAAATGTCCAAGGAGCAGCTCGTGCAGCGGCTGCTCTGCGCCGAGGCCGGGGTGGACCAGTACCGCCTGCGCACCGGCAACCTGCGCGAGGAGGACTGGGAACGCCTGAGCGACGCCATGGCGAACCTGAGTGATGTACCGCTGTACATTGACGACACCGTGGCCGGCTCGGTGCGGGAGATGCGGGCCAAGGCCAGGCGGCTGCAGGCCGAGAAGGGCCTCGCCCTGGTGGTGATTGACTACATACAGCTGATGCAGTCGGGGACCCGGGCCGAAAACCGGCAGCAGGAGATCTCCCAGATCTCCCGCAGCCTGAAGGGCCTGGCCAAGGAACTGAACGTCCCCGTCCTGGCCCTCTCGCAGCTTTCCCGCGCCGTGGAGTCCCGGCAGGAAAAGAAACCGCAGATGTCGGACCTGAGGGAATCAGGGAGCCTTGAGCAGGACGCCGATGTCGTGATGTTCATCTACCGGGATGAGTATTATAACCCGGAGAGCGATAAAAAGGGCGTGGCGGAAATCATCATCGCCAAGCAGCGTAACGGCCCGGTGGGTATCGTCGAACTGGGCTTCATGAAGGAGTTTACCCGCTTCGTTAACCTGGCCAAAGCCTCGGGAGCAAGTTGACAACGGGGGGGCCCTTTGCTAAATTTGAAGGGGCCTGTGTAAGGGGGTTTGGCCGCTTGACACAGAGACAGTACGACGTAATCATCATCGGTGGAGGGCCGGCGGGAATTTTCGCGGCCCTTGAGCTTGTTAAGGACAACGGTAAGGTTCCGCGGGTCCTGCTCCTGGAAAAGGGGCTGGACCTGAAGAAGCGTCTTTGTCCCTCCCAGGTGCGTACGGGCAACTGCCGCCACTGCGTCCCCTGTGCCACAGTCTGCGGCTGGGGAGGGGCCGGCGCCTTTTCCGACGGCAAGCTGACCCTTTCGACCGAGGTCGGCGGGAGCCTCGACCGCTACGTGGGGGACGAGGCCCTGACCGGGCTCATCGAGTACATCGATAAGATCTATCTGCGCTTCGGGGCCCCGCAGGACGTCTACGGCACCCGCTGCAAGGAAGAACTCGAGGCCGTCCGCAAAAAGGCTGTCCTGGCCGAGCTGCGCCTCGTGCCGCTCCCGATCCGCCACCTGGGGACCGGGCGCTGCGCCGAGATACTCCAGTTGATGTACGACTATCTGAACCCCCGGATCGACATCCGGACCAACACCCTGGTGACCCGCATCCTGACGCGGGACAAGAGGGCGGTGGGGGTCGAGACGGCCGAGGGGGAGACCTTCAGCGCCCGCTACGTGGTCGTCGCCCCCGGCCGGGAGGGGGCCGAGTGGCTGACCAACGAGGCGCACCGCCTGGGCCTGAAGACCGTGGTCAACCCGGTGGACATCGGGGTGCGGGTGGAGCTGCCGGCGGTCGTCCTGGAGCCCCTGACCCGCCTCTTCTACGAGCTGAAATGCACCTACATCTCCAGGACCTTCGAGGACCGCATCCGGACCTTCTGCATGAACCCGAACGGCGAGGTGGTCATGGAGAACAACGACGGGGTCATCACCGTCAACGGCCACAGCCACGCCTACCGGAAGACCGAGAACACCAATTTCGCGGTCCTGGTCAGCAAGAGCTTCACCGAGCCCTTCCAGGAGCCGATCGCCTACGGGCGCTACATCGCCTCCCTGGCCAACCTGCTCGGGGGCGGGGTCATCGTGCAGCGCCTCGGGGACCTGATGAACGGGCGCCGCAGCACGAAGGAGAAGGTGGCGCGGGGGCTGGTCAGGCCGACCCTGCCCGAGGCCACGCCGGGCGACCTCTCCCTGGTCTTCCCGTACCGCCACCTGCTGGGGATCATTGAAATGCTGCAGGCCCTGGACAAGATCGCCCCCGGGGTCAGCTCGCGCGACACCCTGCTCTACGGGGCCGAGGTCAAGTTCTATTCGTCCCGCCTGTCCCTGAACGAGCACCTGGAGACCCAGGTGGGCAACCTCTTCGCCGCCGGCGACGGCGCCGGGGTCACCCGGGGCTTGGCGCAGGCCTCCGCCTCGGGCGTCGTGGCGGCGCGGGAGATCCTGCGGCGGGGCTGGGAGTAAACCGGACTTACCGGATAAGAAGGAGCGAAAAAACCGATGGCCGTGATCGTACTTGTCGGCGCCCAGTGGGGCGACGAGGGCAAGGGGAAGGTGACCGACTTCCTGGCCCGGTCGGCCGATATCATCGTCCGCTACCAGGGCGGCAACAACGCCGGCCACACCGTGGTGGTGGGGGACCAGGAATTCCGCCTGCACCTCATCCCGTCGGGCATCCTCTACCCGGATAAACTGTGCATCATCGGCAACGGGGTGGTCATCGACCCGGCCGTCCTGCGCCGGGAAGTGGAGGCGCTGAAGGAGCGCGGGGTGACAATGGCGACCCTGAAGGTCAGCGAGCGGGCGCATGTCATCATGCCCTACCACCTCCTGCTTGACGGGCTGGAGGAGGAGGGCCGCGGCGCCGGGAAAATCGGCACCACCCGGCGCGGGATCGGCCCGGCTTACGTCGACAAGGCCTCCCGCAGCGGGATCCGGGTTATCGATCTCATCGACCGGGATGGCTTCCGCGAGAAGCTGGCGCGGAACATCGCCGCCAAGAACCGCCTGGTGGGCGGTGTATACGGTGCCGAGGGCCTGGACTACGACGAGGTGCTGCGGTCCTACGAGGAGCACGCCGACTTCCTGCGGCCGCTGGCCGCCGACACCTCGCTCCTGATTTCCGAGGCCATCGCCCGGGGCCAGAACGTCCTCTTCGAGGGGGCGCAGGGCACCCTGCTGGACATCGACCACGGCACCTACCCGTACGTGACATCCTCCCACCCGACGGCCGCCGGGGCGGCACTGGGGGCGGGAATCGGGCCGACGCGGATCGACACCGTCATCGGCATCGCCAAGGCCTATACCACGCGCGTCGGGGAGGGCCCCTTCCCGACCGAACTGCACGACGGGACCGGGGAACTGATCCGCCGGAAGGGCCGGGAGTTCGGCACGACCACCGGCCGCCCGCGGCGCTGCGGCTGGTTCGACGCGGTGATCGTGCGCTACGCGGCGCGGGTCAACGGCCTCAGCTACCTGGCGGTGACCAAGCTCGACGTGCTCACCGGCCTTGAAACCCTGCGCATCTGCCGCGCCTACCGCTACCGCGGCGAACTCCTGACCGAGTTCCCGGCCAGCCTGGACGTCCTGGCGGAGTGCGAGCCGGTCTACGAGGAACTGCCGGGCTGGGACGAGGACCTGTCGGCGGCCACGCGCTGCGACGACCTGCCGCCTGCGGCGCAGGACTACCTGGAACGGATCACCGAGTTGACCGGCGTGCCGGTGGCCCTGGTCGGCGTGGGCGTCAAGCGCAGCCAGACCCTGGTCCGCTGCGGGGTATTCGAGTAGAACGGTGGCAGGATGTGCTTTGCCGCCCGGCCTTGACAGGCGGGCGCACCTATAGTAACATACAATGTGCGAGACAATGTGGCCCCATGGTCAAGTGGACTAAGACACCGGTCTTTCAAGCCGGTAACCCGGGTTCGAATCCCGGTGGGGTCACCATAACACGCGGGTGTAGCTCAATGGTAGAGCATCAGCTTCCCAAGCTGAGGGCTGAGGGTTCGATCCCCTTCACCCGCTCCATTTTCGTCAATAACGGCAAGGCCTCCCGGCTATCGGGAGGCCGACCTTTTTGCAATGCCGCCGGGGGTCGGCGCTCAGGCGCCGGCCCCCGCGTGTTCCTCCAGGGCCGCCTCCAGAATGGAGAAGCCATCGTTAAGCTCCTCGTCGGTGATGACCAAAGGCATCAGGAAGCGGATGCAGTTGCCGAAGGTGCCGGTCTTGAGGATCACCAGCCCGTGGCGCCAGCACCAGTCGACAATGCTCTGGGTTAACTCGGGGGCCGGCTCCTTCGTCTCCCGGTCCTTCACCAGCTCCATAGCCGGCATAAGACCGAGGCCCCTTATGTCGCCTACCGCCGGGAAGCGCTCCTTCCAGGCGAGGAGCCTCTCCCAAACCCGCCGTCCAAGCTCCCGGACGTGCTCCTGGAAGGCCGGGTCCTCGTAGACCTCGATGACCGCCAGCGCCGCCGCACAGGCCACGGGGTTCCCCCCGTAGGTCCCGCCGAGGGACCCGACGACGGGCGCGTCCATCACCTCGCGCCGGCCGATCACCCCGGAAAGGGGCAGCCCTCCGGCCAGTGACTTGGCGACCGTCACCAGGTCCGGGGTAATGCCGAAGTGCTCGAAGGCGAACATCCGGCCCGTCCGCATGAACCCCGATTGGATCTCGTCCACGATGAGCAGGATGCCGTGCTCCCGGCAGATGGCCTCCAGGCCGGGCAGGAACCCCGCCGGGGGCACGACGAACCCGCCCTCGCCGAGGACCGGCTCGACGATGACCGCCGCCACCTCCTCGGGGGCGACCTGCGTCGCCAAGGCCTCCCGCAGCGCATCGAGGCAGGCCTGTGCGGTACCATAGGGCCCGCCCCGGTAAGGGTACGGGTACGGCGCATGGTAGATCTCGGGCGCCAGTGGGCGGAAGTGGTCTTTGTAGGGATGCTCGCGGCCGGTAAGGGACAGCGTGAGCAGGGTACGGCCGTGAAAAGCGTGGGAGAAGGCGATGACGGCGGGCCTTCGGGTGTAGGCCCGCGCGATTTTGACCGCGTTTTCGACCGCCTCGGCCCCGCTGTTGACCAGTAAGGCCTTCTTCGGGTGGCCGCCCGGCATAAGTTCGACGAGTTTCCGGCATAATCGCACGTAGGGCTCGTACATCAGCACCGAGAAACAGGTGTGGATGAGGCGCTCGACCTGAGAATGGACGGCGGCCACCATGTCCGGATGGTTGTGGCCGGCGTTCAGCGTCCCGATGCCCCCGGCGAAATCCAGGAACTCGTGCCCTTCGATGTCCCGGACCCGCGACCCGCGGGCCGACGCGGCGAAGACCGGGGTGGCCGAATACACTCCCCGCGCCACGAACTGCTCCCGCAGCGCCTTAAGCCGCCTCGTCTCCTCACCGAAACGGTACTCCTCTTTGGTTTCCGCCATCTGTGTACCGCCTCCTCAGTCGATTACGTTGATAAACTCCAGCCGCCCGTCCTCGGCGCCCTGCAGGTGAACCCCGGCATCCCTGGCCCGGGCCAGGTAGGCGATAACCGGCGGCGTCAGCCGCTCACCGGGATAGATCACGGGGACGCCGGGAGGATACGCCGCCACCATCTCCGCGCTGACAAGGCCGGCGGCCTCGTCCAGCCGCACGCGGCGTGCCGGCCGTCCGAAGGCGTGGGCCGGGATCAGGACCATAGGGGGTGTCGGCGGGAGCAGGCCGCCCGCAAGCCCCGCTTCACGGGCGGGTGTCGGGGAAGCGCCGGGGGCGCCGCTGATCACCTGCTTAAAGGCGGTCAGAAAGGCGTCAATGGTCTCCGGCGTATCGCCCGGGCTGAGTAAGAGAACGATGTTGGAGAAGTCGGAGAGTTCGATCTGGACCCCGTGCTCGTACCTGAGCACGCGCTCCACCTTGTGCCCGGACAGGCCGGTTTCCCGGACGTTGATCACGATACGGGTCGGGTCGGTACGAAAGGGCCCCTGCAAGAAGTCCGGGTTCAGGCAGCGCACACCCGTCCCGGTCCGCTCCATCGTCCCGACCTCGGCCGTAATCCGTGCCGCCATGTTCAGAACCCTCTGGAGGCGGTTGTGCCCTTCGTTGGCCAGCAGGAAGCGGGCGGCGTCGAGGGAGCCCAGGATGAGGTAAGAAGGGCTGGTGGTCTGAAGGATGCGCAGGTACCCCCTTACCCGTTCGACCGGAACCCGCTCCCCCTGGAGGTGAAGTATGGACCCCTGGCTGAAGCTTCCGGCCGTCTTGTGAACCCCCTGGGCTACGGCGTCGGCGCCCTGCTGGAGCGAGGACGGCGGCAGGCCGGGATGGAACCCGAGGTGCGCCCCGTGCGCCTCGTCCACGAGCAGGGGGAGCCCGTGAGCATGAGCGATCTCGGCGATGGCGCGGATGTCGGGGATGACTCCGTAGTAGGTGGGGCCGACGATGAGAACGCCCTTGGCCTCGGGGTGTTGAGCGACCGTTTTCTCGACGGTCCGCGGTGAGACCCCGAGCGGCAGGCCGAAGGATTCTTCCAAGTCCGGCTCCATGTAAACCGGCCGGGCGCCGCTGAGGATCAGTGCCCCGACCACGGAGCGATGTACATTCCGCGGGATGATGAGTTCGTCCCCGGGGCCGCACAGGGCCAGGACCAGGGCGTGCAGGCCGCAGGATGTCCCGTTCACCAGGAAAAAGGTATGGTCCGCGCCCCAGGCCTCCGCCGCCAGCGCCAGGGCCTCGGCGATGCAGCCGTGCGGCGCGTGGAAGTCATCCAACCCCTCGACTCCCACCACGTCGGCCTGAAAGGCGCCGTATCCCACCAGGGAGAGGAAAGGTTCGGCCACCCCGGTTCCGCCTTTGTGCCCGGGCATGTGGATCCGCCCGACTCCCAGGTAGTCCCGGATGGCCTCGACAATAGGCAACCGGCTTTGGTCCGGCGATGTCACTTAATGCATCTCCTCCTTCCCTGATGTCGCAGCGGCAGTCTCACAAAATTTTCCGTGGTCTCATAATATGGGGTTCAAAGGCGGGGCGTTCCCCGGCAGGGAGCTCCGTTGGAAAAAGCGCAAGCCCAACGGCGGGGATGTCCGTCCCTATCCGGGGGAAGGGGAAAGGAGGAGGCGGGGCTATGAAGCTGGCGGCCAGGGCCGGACGTCTGCCCGTGGAGACGGCTTTCGAGCAGGCCGAAAAGCTATGCCGCGCCGGGATCCCGTTCATCAACTTCGCTCACGGCGACCCCGACCAGCCCACGTCCGAGGCCGTCAAGGCCGCGACCTGCCTGGCTCTTGCCCGGAACGAGACCAGGTACAGCGATACCTTGGGCCTGACCGCCCTCAGGCAGGCCGTCGCCGAGCACGTCGGCCGAACCCGGGGCGTGCCCGTTTCCCGGGAAGAGGTGATCGTTCTCCCCGGGGCCAACCCGGCCGTCTTTCTCGGCCTGCTGCTCGTCATCGACGAGGGCGACGAGGTTATCTATCCCAACCCGGGCTACCCCCTCTACCCGTCGGCCGTTAAGGCCGCGGGGGGCGAGCCCGTACCCCTCCCCCTGCGCCCGGAACTCGGCTACACCTTCGACCCCCGGGAACTCACGGCCCTCATCACTCCTCGGACCCGTGCCGTCATTATCAACTCCCCCAACAATCCGACAGGTTCCGTACTGGGGCCCGAACATCTTGCCGCGCTCGCGGAAGCGGCGGCCGGCCGCGACCTCTGGCTTTTGTCGGACGAGGTGTACGCCGACTTTGTCTACGAAGGCCGGTTCGAGAGCGTTTTCTCGCGTCCGGAGGCGCGCGGGCGCGTCCTCCTGATCGACAGCTTTTCGAAGACCTTCGCGATGACCGGCTGGCGCCTGGGTTATGCCGTCGGTCCGCGCCCGCTGATCGAACGCCTCGGCACGCTCTTCGCCCTGGTGGACTTCTCCGTCAACACCTTCATCCAGCACGGCGGGATCGAGGCCCTCCGGCGCCACGACGAGATAGCGGCATGCATGCGGGCCCTCTACCGGGAACGCCGCGACCGGATCGTGGCCGGCCTCAACGCCGTCCCGGGGGTCGTATGCCCCGTCCCGGCCGGCAGCTTTTATGTCTTCCCGGAGGTGACGGAGGCCTGCCGGCGCCTCGGCCTCCAGGGCGCCAAGGCCCTCCAGAAACTGGTCCTGGAGAAGTGCCGGGTCGCCCTGCTGGCCCGCGACTGGTTCGGCCCGCGTAACCCCGGGGAAACGGGCGAGCGTGTCCGCCTCACGTATACCCTGCCCCTCGCCGACATCGAGGAGGGACTCAGGCGCCTCAAGTCGCTGGTGGAGCGCAAGTGAGAAGAGAAACGCTACGACTGCGGGGAGGAATGATTATGGCCCGGTTTAACCTGCATGGGGCTCTGGCGGAGCTCGGGCTGCCGCCGTGGGATCTCCATGACCATCCCACATCGGGGTATACCTTCTCCGACGGAGCGCACTACCGCTTCGAGATTTCCGGGGTGGAGGACAGGACGGCCCTGGAGGCCATGCTGGACGAGGCGCAAAAGCGCGGGGTCGTCATCCACCGCATTATCGGTTCGGTGCAGGGCGCCGCCCTCCTGACCAGGCGGGAGTTGCGCGAGTTTGCGGAACTCGCCCGTGCCGCCGGCGTTGAGGTGGTGATGCCTCCTTTGCCCATCCGGGCCTGGGACACCGGGCGGGTCATCGCCACCCCTGAGGGGTACATGTCGGGCATCCGCATCCGCGGCGCCGACAACTTCGCCGCCGTTCTGCGGGACATCGCCCGCTGCCTGGAGGAGGGGGTCCGGGCCTTCCTGGTGGTCGACGAGGGGCTGCTCATGGTGCTCAATGCCCTCCGGAAGAAAGGGGTCATCCCTCCGGAGACCGGCTTCAAATTCTCGGTTTACGCCGGCCACGCCAACCCCGCCGCTCTGCGGCTCCTGGAGCAGCTCGGCGCCACCACGGTCAACCCGCTGCCCGACCTCTCCCTGTCTATGCTGGCGGCCGTCCGCCGGGCCATCGACATCCCGATGGACATCTACGTCTCCTGTATCGAGTCGTGGGGCGGCATGCACCGCTTTCACGAGGTGAGTGAGATCATCCGGGTCTGCTCTCCCTGTTACCTCAAGATCGAGCCGGGCCGCTCGGAAATGGACCACTACAAGCCGTGGCTCACCCCCGATTTCCGGTGCTTCTGGGTGCGGCAGAAGGTGAAGTACGCCGCCATTCTCCAGGAACTCCTCGAGGACTCCGGGGCCGCTTTTGAGACGTCACTCCCGGGGGCGCCGGACCTGAGGATTCCCGGACCCTAGGGGCTTTGCCTCCGAAAGAACCGTGTCCGGGTGAGTTCCATAAACTGGGTTAAATACAACAGCCGGGCCGCCGGGACGTTCCGGCAGGCAAGGTGCAAGGAGGATTGTTGATGGAGAAGGAGACAGTCAAGCGGGTGTATACGGCCGGCGCTTCGCAGTACGACTCGTTGATGCAGGGCGACTGGGACCGGGATACCCCGCGGGGCGAGGTGGTGGGGTGCCTGGAGTTGCAGCCGGGGCAATCGATGCTCGACGTCTGCGTGGGCACCGGCCTGAACTTCCCCCATTACCCGCCGGGAGTCGGCGTCACGGGCATCGACTTCACCGAGGCCATGCTGGACGTCGCCGGGCAAAAGGCCGCCGGGATGGGGCTCGCGGTCAACCTCGTAAACATGGATGCGACGAAGATGACTTTTCCGGACGAGAGCTTCGACGGCATCCTGGCGACCTATGCGATATCCGTCGTGCCCGAACCGCTGCAGGCGATGCGGGAGATGGCCCGCGTCTGCAAGCCCGGCGGCCGGATCGCCATTTGGGACAGCGTCCTCTCGGATATTCCGTATGTGGCCGGAAACCAATATGTCATCAACCACTTTACTTCGAAGTACGGATATCCGGAGGGTGTAATCGTCTTCAGCATCACGCTTGACTTCCCGGCACTGATCGAGCAGATCCCCGAACTAAAAGTAGACCGCTTTACGCGTTACGACAGGGAAAACCCGCTGAAGTCGCGCTGCCTGATCAAGCTCATCAAGGCATAGCTTTAACTCAGGGGCCGGTTTAAGTTTGGGGTCAGGCCCCTAACTTAAAAAACCAGGGGGCGTACCCGTTATGTGGGCCGCCCCCACGTTTTGAGGTATTACATCCGTCGGTCCCCGTCATATTGCCATGTCCAAAGAAATTACGCTTTCGCTTTCCGGCCCGCCCCCGGCAGGAGGGCCCTTTTTTATGGGTTCCTGGAACCGGCCGTACGCCGTCGGGGGACAGGCTCCGTGGCCGGTTGAAAAGGGGAGCGCTTGTTAGTATCCCCATCCTTGTTTATAATGAGTGTAAAACCTGGTAGGGGAGGCGAACGTATTGTTCGTCAAGGACCACATGACCGCCAATCCCATCACGATTACTCCGGAAACCCCTATCTTTCAGGCGTTGGAGATCATGACCCGCAAGAAGGTCCGCCACCTCCCGGTACTGGACAAGACCGGCCGGGTGGTCGGTTTGGTAACCGAGCGGGGACTGCTCCAGGTCTCCCCTTCACCGGCGACAACCCTCAGCGTCTATGAGCTGAACTACGTCCTGGCCAAGGTCACCGTCAAGGAAGCGCTGGTAAAGAACCCGGTTTCGGTCGATCCGGAGCTTCCGATCGAAGAGGCGGCCCAGATTATGCATCAGAAGAAGATCGGCAGCCTCCTGGTGACCCAGGATGACCGCCTGGCAGGGATCCTTACCCAGACGGATGTCATCGCCTCCGTGGTGCGCCTCTTCGGCCTGCACAAGGCCGGTACCCGCCTCGTCATCGAAACCCGGGACCGCACCGGCCTGCTCGCCGACCTCACCAAGATCCTCAAGGACATGGACATCAACATCCGCAGCGTGGCCACGATGGAGGTCGAGCCCGGCCATTACCACCTGATGCTGAGGGTCAGTCTGGCCGACGCCGGCCCGCTGGTGTCCGAGCTGGAGGCCAAGGGCTTCAGCGTCGTTTCGGTTAGTTAGAGAGAGGAGGGAAAGCAAGACATGGGCAAGCATATCACGACCATCAGCAAGGGATCCGCAGCGCCGCGGGAGCACCGGGGCTGCGGGGAGTGCGCCACTTCCTGCCAGTCGGCCTGCAAGACGTCCTGCACGGTGGGCAACCAGAAATGTGTAGTGAGAAGTGAGAAGTGATGTGAGAAGTGGGAAGTGAGAACAGAAGTGGAATTCGCGAAGCGAATTCCTTCCAGCATCCCACATCACACCTCCCACCTCTCACCTCTCACCTCACACCTCGCGCCTCTCATACCGCCGGCCGCTGACGGTTTTCGGCCGGCGTTATTGTTGTCTTTCGGGGAGGAGAGAGCCTTGATTCACTGCTTCTCCATCAAGGGCCGCCACCTGGTCTTTGACGCTAACAGCCAGGCGCTGCACCGGGTGGACGATCTCACCCTAGCGCTCCTCGAGGGGCAAAGCCCGGCGGAGCTGGCCGGCCTGTACCCGCGGGAGGAGATCGACGAGGCCCTGGATGAGATCGCCGCCCTCACCCGGCAAGGGCTGCTCAATGCGCCCGACCCCTACGGCGCCTACACCCCGCCGGAGCCCTGCGTCAAGGCCCTTTGCCTGAACGTCGCTCATGCCTGCAACCTGGCCTGCGGCTACTGCTTCGCCGGCCAGGGGTCCTACGGCGGCGGGGCGGGGCTGATGAAGGCGGAAACGGCGCGCAGGGCCGTTGACTTTCTCCTGGCCGGCTGCGGCCGGCGGCGCCGCCTGGAGGTCGATTTCTTCGGTGGCGAGCCGCTCCTGAATCCCGACGTGATCCGCGGGACGGTGGCCTATGCCCGGGAGCGGGGGGCCGCCGCGGGAAAGGTTTTCTCTTTCACCGTAACGACCAACGCCGTTTTGCTGGACGAGGACTTCACCGACTTCTGCCTGGCCAACGCGATCAACGTCGTCCTCAGCCTTGACGGCCGCCCGGAGGTCCACGACCGCCTGCGCCGCACGCGGGGCGGGGATGGCTCCTACGACCTTGTCTTCCCCAGGATCAGGCGGTTCCTGGAGCGCTGGGCGGCCTGGGACGGGCCCAAGGGCTACGCCTATGTGAGAGGTACCTACACCCGGAACAACCTGGACTTCGCGGCCGATTTCGAGCACCTCGCCGCCTCCGGCATCCGCCACGTATCGCTGGAGCCGGTGGTCTCCGACCCGGCGGAGGCCTATGCCGTCAGGGAAGGCGACGTGGAACGAATACGGGAGGAGTACCGGCGCCTGGCCGAGGTTTACCTGGACCTGGCCCGGCGCGGGGACGGCGTGCGCTTTTTCCATTTCGAGCTGGACCTTGAAGGCGGGCCCTGTCTGCCGAAGCGCCTCACCGGCTGCGGCGCGGGCACGGACTACCTGGCGGTGGCCGCCGACGGGGGTCTGTACCCTTGCCACCAGTTTGTGGGGCAGGAGGGCTTTCTGGTCGGCGACGTCACGGGAGGCATCAGGCGGTGGGACATGGTGGAGCTGTTCCGGCAGGCGCATGTCTACCGGAAGAAGGCCTGCCGGTCCTGCTGGGCGAAGTTTCTCTGCAGCGGGGGCTGTCACGCGGCGGCGTATTTCGCCAACCGGAATCTTCTGGAGCCGTCTGCTGTGGCCTGTGAGCTGATGCGCGCCCGTTTGGAGTGCGCGCTCTATATTAAGGCCCGGGAGTTTGATTGTGCGCGCTAGAAGGAGTTATTGGACGTAGAATGGCATAATCCAGCCTGAAACGGCATAAATTGGTTAGACAGGACGGCCCTTTTTGTGATAAGATTGGCACGCAGTATGCTTACGGGAGGGGGATGATCGCTTTTGTTACTCCTGTACACCGGCCGCAGGCCTAAGCGCCGGGGTTCCCATCCTCTCGGGCTGGGCCTCTTGTTGACCGGTGCACTGGTGCTGGCCGGGTTCCTCTGGCAGGCGGCGACGGCCGTCTGGGCGGTGGAGGTCGGCGGGCACCAGGTCGCCGTGGCCCGGGACCACCGGGATGTGGACCGGGCGGTGGCTTCCCTGGAGCGGACGTACGGCCCGGATGCGGCCCTGGAAGGGGTCCGGGTGGTACAGGTTCCCGCGGCGCGGAACCAGGAGTTTACGGGCGCCGCGGAGATCGAGAACAGGCTGGCGGATGCCCTCGGGCTGCAGAAAAGGGCGGTGGGGGTAGCCATCGACGGGAAGGTGAGGTTCTGCTTTACCGACCGCTCGACCGCCCTGGCGTTCCTTGATCAGTTAAAGAAGGGTTATCCGGCCGATCCGGGGGCCGAGGTGGGGTTCTTACAGGACGTGCGGTTGGTTGAGGTCCGCGTGCCCGGGAGCGAGCTCCATTCGGTCGAGGATGCGCTCGCGGCCGCCGCCCGGGCCCGCAGGCAGAACAAGGAGTACATCGTCAAGGAAGGCGACACCCTCTGGGACATCGCCATTAAAAACGGCCTTTCGGTGGATGAACTGCTGGCCGCCAACCCCGGGCTGAGCGAGGACACCGTACTGGCGCTCGGCCAAAGTCTGAATGTGGGCAAGGTTCAGCCGCTATTGACCGTGGTGGCCACTGCCCGCCTCAAGGAGACCGTCCCCATACCCTACCCGGTGACGGTGAAGAAGGACTCCTCCCTGGCCCTGGGCAAACGGCAGGTCATCAAGCCCGGGCGCCAGGGGCAGAAGGAGTTTATCGTTGAGGTCACCCGTTATAACGGTCGCCTGGTTTCCCGCAGGATGATCGACTCCCGGGTGGTGCAGCAGCCCGTGGTCCAGGTGGAGGCCCGCGGCACCAAGCTCATGCTCGCCTCCCGCGGCGGGGGGCACCTGATCTGGCCGGCGCGCGGCGGCATCACCTCCACTTACGGGCGGCGCGGCGACGGGATGCACACCGGGATCGACATCGGGGCCGACGCCGGCGCCCCGGTGGTCGCCGCCGAGGCCGGGCAGGTGATCTCGGCCGGCTGGGCCGGCGGTTACGGGCGATGCGTGGAGATCGCCCACGGGGGCGGGGTCGTTACCCGCTACGCGCACCTGTCCAGGATCAGCGTCTCGGTCGGGGAAGAGGTCGAGCGCGGGGAGCGGATCGGCAGCGTGGGCAGCACGGGCAACGCCACCGGACCGCACCTGCACTTCGAGATACTGGTGAACGGCAGCCCGCGCAATCCATTAAATTACCTGTAGTCAGGCATACACAAGGGGAGGTCCTAAATGGCCTTCCCTTTACTTTTGCGGGCACCCGGGGCTGTGCTATAATGTATTCCGTGGCCCCGCCGTCGCGACGGGCGGAAAATAACCGGACGGGGGCCGGGTGAGAAAATGGTTATGCCCAGTAAGAAAACGCAGAAAGCGGTGTTCTGGGTTTTGACGATCCTTATCGGCGTGGGGCTGGTAGCCTCTTCGGTGGTCTGGACCCTCCCGGACCAGGCGTCGGCTCCGCCCACCCCGCCGCCTGAAGCGGAGAACGCCCCGCAGGAGGCCGCGAACCCGGCGGACTTCTCAGCGCTGGAAGCCAAGGTTGAAGCCAACCCCCGGGACATCCCGGCAAGGCTCCAGCTGGCCCAGGCCTACCGGAACGCCGGGGAGTTTGACAAGGCCATCGCCGCGTACGGGGAGATCCTCAAGCTCGACGGGGATAACCAGAATGCCCGCCTGAGCCTGGCCGAAGTGTATGCTTACCAGGAACGGTACGACGAGGCCCTGAGCGAACTGGACCGGCTGCTGGCCGCCAACCCGCGCCACCAGGGTGCATTGGGGATGGCGGTGGAGGTCGCGGCGCTGGGGAAACAGGACTATCAGGGGGCGATCGCCCGCCTGGAGAATTACGTTAAGGTGGTCGGTGACGGCCCGGAGGCCGAGGCGGCCAGGCAGATGATCGACTTCTACCGCCAGATGGCCGAGCAGGCAGAAAAAGACCAGGAATCAAAGCAGCAGGCGACAAAGGAGTAATCGCAAATCCGGCGCAAGCCGGATTTATTATTTAGTCGTCAGTCGTCGCGCATCGGGCATCGGGCATCGGGATAGAAGGGATTCGCGAAGCGGATCCCATCGAGTCTGACGCCCGACGACTTGCCCCTTGCCCCGACCTCTTTTTGCCACTGTTCGGCAAGCAGTGGCCGGCCTTATAATGGAAGGCGGGAGGGAGGGGTAAGAGTGGTACATGGCCGTGTACCGGTCATTAAGGCGGTAGCTCTTTGCTTGCTGGCTGGTTGGCTGGCTCTGGCAACCTTTGCCGCGCCTGCCAGTCTGTATATCAATTCCCTGGTCCGGGAATGGAATAAACGGTACGTTTTCTGGCAGACCCGCGGCGCCGAAGCCGTCGAAGGAGAGCACTTCACCGTCCTGCACCGCGGCGCTCCCGACGACGCGCGCCTGGTCCTGGCCGCCGCGGAAGAGTTCTACCCCCGCGTGGCCCGCGACCTGGGCCTTGAGGTCCCGGACCGCACGCCGGTCCTTCTGTACCGGGATATGGAGGCCCTGAACCGCAGCTTCGGCTGGTCCGGAAACATCGGGACCATGGGGGTCTACTGGGCCGGGAGCATCCGCGTCCTGGCACCCGAAACCTGGATCGCCGGTGCCGAAGCGGCGGAGCGGGAGGCCGTCTTTACGCACTCGGGGCCGATGGCCCATGAAATCACCCACCTTTTCGTGGATCACCTGACGCGGGGCAACTGCCCCCGCTGGTTCAACGAAGGGGTGGCCCAGTACGAGGAGTACCGCCTGACCGGTTTTCGCTTCGCGGAGGCGGACGCCTTTGACCCCGCCCGCGCCTTTTCCCTTGAGGACCTCGGCCGGTTCGACGCCTTGGAGGACCAGGACCGGGCTTACCACCAGGCCTTCAGCATGGTCTCTTTCCTGGTGGAACGGAACGGGTGGGAGGCGGTGCGCGGGGTCCTCGCCGACCTGGGAAGGGGCCGCGGCTTTGATGCCGCGCTTAAGGATCATACCGGCTGCGACCAGGCGGCCCTGATGGGCGCATGGTGTGAATGGCTGGCCACGGGGCAGGAATAAGGCGGCCGGCGGGCGAATACCTAAGCAGGAGACGGCCGGGGTCTCCCCGAACGGTCCAAATCCTTGCCGGGAGGACATACAAGACTTGACCAGGATTGTAATCGAGGGGGGGCGCCCCCTCAGGGGTCGAGTACGGGTCAGCGGGGCCAAGAACGCCACCCTGGCCATCCTCTGTGCGGCCATCCTGGCCGACAGAGAGGTCGTCCTTGAGAACGTTCCGGACATCAGTGACGTCAGGATTTTGCTTGAAATCATCGGTGCCCTGGGCATGGAAAGCCAGTGGCTCGGGGAGGACATCGTCCGCATCCGCCCCGGCGAACCCAGGTTCCTGGAAGCGCCCTACAAGCTGGTGAAGAAGCTGCGGGCGTCCAACCTTCTGCTGGGACCGCTGCTGGCCCGTTACGGGCAGGCGCGGGTGGCTCTCCCCGGGGGGTGCAACATCGGCAGCCGGCCGATGGACCTGCACTTCAAAGGCCTGGCCGGGCTGGGTGCCGACCTGAGCCTTGAGAGCGGTTACATCATCGGCCGGGCCGGCCCGTTGCGCGGCGCCCGGGTCTACCTTGACTTCCCCAGTGTCGGGGCGACCGAGAACATTATGATGGCCGCCGTCCTCGCCGAGGGACAGACCGTTATCGAAAACGTTGCCCGGGAGCCCGAAGTCGTCGACCTGGCGAACTTCCTGAACAGCCTGGGGGCGCGTATCCGTGGCGCGGGCACGGACGTCATCAAGATCGAGGGCGTCAAGGCCCTGGGCGAACGGGTGCGCTACGCCGTCATCCCGGACCGTATCGAGGCCGGGACCTACATGGTGGCGGCCGCCGCGACCCACGGCGACGTGGTCCTGGAAAACGTCATCCCGACGCACTTTGAACCCTTAAGCGCCAAGCTGCGGGAGGCGGGGGTCGTCGTGGAGGCGGACGAGGACCGCGTGCGGGTGGCGAGCCCCGGCCCGCTCTGTCCGGTGAACATCAAGACCATGCCCTACCCCGGTTTCGCCACCGATATGCAGTCGCAGATGATGAGCATGCTCTCGGCGGTGCCCGGAACGAGCGTCATCGTGGAAAACATCTTCGAAAACCGCTTTCAGGTGGCCCAGGAACTCCGCCGCATGGGCGCCCGGATCAAGGTCGAGGGCCGCGTGGCGGTCGTCGAGGGCGTCCCGCACCTGCAGGGGGCGCCGCTCAAGGCCACCGACCTGCGGGCCGCTGCGGCGCTGGTTATCGCCGGACTGATGGCCGAGGGCCGGACCGAGATCTGCAACGTGCACTTCCTGGACCGCGGCTATCGCCACCTGGAGGCGCGGCTGGCGGCCCTGGGAGCGGTCATCAGGCGCGAATGATCCGTTTTACGATCGTTGCCGTGGGACGCTTGAAAGAGCCTTACCTGGTCGAGGCGGCGGAGGAATACCTTCGCCGCCTGGTGCCTTACGCCCGCGTCCAGGTCCACGAGGTCCCGGAGGAGCCGTTCCCGCCGCGCCCCTCGCCCGCCCAGAGCCGGGCCGTCCGGGAGCAGGAGGCGGCGCGCCTGGCCCGGCATATTCCCGGGGGTGGCTGCCTGATCGCCCTGGCGCCCAGGGGCAGAATACCGTCCAGCGAGGAACTGGCCGCCCTGGTCGAGGAACGCGCCCTGGCCGGCCAGGGGCACCTTATCTTCCTGGTGGGCGGCCCCCTGGGGCTCGCCCCGGCCCTGCTTGAACGGGCCGCCATGGTCCTCTCCTTTTCCCGCCTGACCTTTCCCCACCAGCTCTTCCGCGTCATCCTTCTCGAACAGCTCTACCGCGTGTGCAAGATCGTGAGGCATGAGCCGTACCATTGGTAGGTCCTGCGGGTGCCGGGGTATTAACTGTTGCGGCCTGCCGGGAGACGTGTTAGGATAGGGCATGGCAAAGAGTGGAAGGCGGTGGGGTCGTTGGAGCGTCTTTACAGAGGAACGAAGCCCCCGGAATCCGACGGGGAAGTGGTTGAAATCCAGGAGCGGATCGTCCTCCTGGAGGTGAGACGCGCGAAGCGGGGCGGGCGCATCCTGAGCCGTCGTATCGTGCGCTTTCTCACGCCCGAGGAGGAGGACGACCTGTTGCGCCGAATCGCCGGGCGTCTCAGGGCGGAGGATGTCTAGGGGCCTCCGCCGGCGGGTTGCCGGGGGTGCCGCGGGGGAGTATAATTTAATGTTGGATGCAGGAAATCACGAAACCGCCGTTCAGTGCGGCTGCTCCGAGAGGTGAAGGGGAAAATGCCTATTTTTGAGTTTCGCTGTGCAGGGTGCGGGGCCCTTTTTGAGAAGCTCTTCCGGGATACCGAGGAGAAAGTGGAGATAAAGTGTCCCAAGTGCGGGGCGGAGACGGCGGAACGGGTGATCAGCAAGACCAACTACGTGCTGGGGGCCGGCAAGGAAGGCAAGAAGCCGAAACTGACCACCAAGTCCTGCGGCCCCGGCAGCTCCTGCCACACTCTGGAACTGCCCGGGCTGGGTGATTAGGGACGTGAAACACCTGCCGGTGGTCAAGGATGTCTCCGAGGAGGCGGCATGCCCGTTCTGCGGTCTGCCCGTTGACCGGCCGATCGAGGTGGACGACGGAGTGCCGCGGGACATGCCCGCGGGGCGTTGTGCCGGCTGCGGCGCCGTCTACGCCTGTGACGTTACGGGGCATAACCTGGGGGCGGCCTTTGTCGAGGCCCTGACCCTGGGCTGCGACATGGACTGGGACCTGGCATGGGACCTCCAGCCGGACGAGGATTACATCCAAAGGATTGTTGAGGGCTATGACCTGGCGACGCACCGGATCTTTCCGGAAAAGGTCCTGGAAGGCCGTACGGTGCGAGGGGCGCTCTGCTTCGTCAGGCTCCAGCGGGATATTCAGGAAATAAAGGGCGAAGGTGTACGCAAGAGGCTGGCGGGAGGAGGCAGGGCCGCGTCCCCCGAGAGGACGGCCCTCGACCTTGAGCCGGACGCCGGGGAGCCGGCGAAAAGGCTGAGCAAAGGAGAAGTCGAGAGGTTAATCAGGGAGTACCGGTTGGGGCCGATCGTGGCCTCCGCCCGGAGCGACAAGAAGACCGGCCGGTACCTGCAGAGGCTCCTCTATGGCGACGACGAACTGCTCCGCCTGCGGGCCGCGGAGGCCCTGGGCAGGGTGGTGAAGGCTGTCGCGCCCGTTGACCCGACGACGGCGGTGGCCATTCTCCAGGGGCTGTTCACGCCGTTTGAGACCTCAAGCGCTTCCTACTGGGGGAGTATCGATGCCATCGGGGAGATTATCGCTGCCGCGCCGGACCTTTTCGTGCGTTACATGCCGCGGATACTCCCGTTCCTGGAGGATGATGCTTTGAGGCCGGCGGTGCTGAGGGCGCTGTGCAGGATCGCGGAGACCAGGCCCGACTTCATGCGGCGGCTGGCCCGGCGCGTCGCGCCGTTCCTGGAAGACCCTGACCCGGAGACCAGAGGCAACGCCGTCCGGTTTTTCGCGTGCCTGGGTACGGACGGCGTGGATGAGCGCTTAAGGGACCTGCTGCACGACGATGAAACCGTGCTTGCCTATGAAGACGGTGAATTACGGCCGAAGAGGATCGGCGACCTGGCGGCCTCCGCCCTAGCCGGGGAGTGAGGGCCGGGGCGCCTCACTCTTCCGTGCCCCGGGGATCCGGGGCGTTTTCATTTATGGGCGGTTCGCCCCTCAGCAGGCTTTGGGGCGGCGTCTTCAGGGCGGTGGACACGGGAAGGAGCAGGGACGCCCGGTCCAGGTCCTGCTGCCCGGCCTTTTCCAGCAAGGCGCGCGACAGTTCGTGGAGTTCCCTGTACACCCGGTCCAGGTTGAAGGCCGGGTACGGCCGGCCGGGAGCAAAGGCGGCCTTCCAGCAGGCGCGGCCGGCGCCCTGGACGGTCACCGGGATGCCGTAGACGCGGCAGGTGATCGGCCGGAAGGGGTAACCGGCGCATTCTCCCCGGTCGTTAAGGAAGGGGCACCTGACGCGCTCCCTGGCCATGGCGTAGGCCTGCATGTCCGGATCATCCGGGTAGGCGGCCTTCAGTCTCTCCTGGATCCGGCGCAGTTGCTCCTCGGCCTCCCCGGCGCGGGCCAGGACCTCCCGCTTCCGGTCCGGGCCGAGCTGTTCAAACTTCTCCCGCAGATAGGCGGCCTCGATCAGGAAGAGCCCGAAGAGGGCGTGGCAGCAGTCGATGCAGCCCCGCTCGCACTTGACCTCCTCCGGGTATTCCCCCCGCATTTGCTCAAAGGCCTGCTCAGCCGCCAGCGCCAGCTGCTCGTAGCGGGTGATCAGGTCGTTAAACATCGGCGGCCTCGCCTCGCTCTCCGCGGTAGGGTTCCAGTTCCTTCAGGAAGTCGGGGTGGACCGGGAAGCCGTTAACCAGGGCCTGGTCCACGTGCTTCGCCGCCTTGGCGTGCTCGCCCTGCACGTGATAGGCGTAGGCCAGGTTGTTATGGCCCAGGCCGAAGTCGGGGGCCATGTCCACCAGTTTCTCGCCGGTCTCCACCGCCCGCTGGACGTCTCCCTTCTGCAGGTAGGCGCTGATCAGGTTGGCCCAAGCCTGGGCGATGCGCGGGTTCAGCGCGATGGCCTTTTCGAGGGCGACGATGGCCTCCTCGGTGCGGACCGCCTGCAGGTAGGCGAAGCCGAGGTTGGCGTACCCCCGGGCGTAGCGCGGCTCGATCTCGACGGCCTTCTTGTTGGCTTCTATGACTCCCTCGAGATCCCCCTTCGTGTAATAAATATAGCCCAGGTTCACCCAGGCCTCGAACATTCGGGCGCCGTCCTCGATGGACTGCCGGAAGTACTCGGCGGCCTCGTCGAGCCGGCCCTGCTGCATGGCGGCCACGCCGAGGTTGTAGAGGGCGGTGGCGCACTCGGGGTTGCTCCGCAGGTATTGCTTCTGTTCCTCGATGAAGCGCTCGGCGTCTTGAGGTGTCGGCATGCGCATGCTCGCTCCTTCCCCTCAGGTTTAAAAGGGAAAGAGGCCGCCCGCCGGACGGGCGGGCGGCCTCCGCTGAGCAAGGCGCCTTCGGCGGTCGCCCTGCTATGTTTCCTTATTCGTCCTTGGTCGTCGTCTCGCTCTGGCGGCTGGCCAGGCAGTACATGGTGGTGCTGCCGGTCATGAAGTAGGCGACCGTCCCCTCGTTCACCAACTCGTTGCAGGCCTTCTTAACGTCCCTCAGGCCGGCGCCGGGAACCTTATCCTTCACGGCCTTTTCCAGGTCCTTGAAGTAGTGCTTGGACTTCTTCGCGTTGGTGAGGTACTCCACGATAATCTTCTTGATCTCGTCCACGCATCAAACCTCCCCTTCTAATGGGTGTGGACTCCTAGTCTACGCCACCTGCCGCCTTGGAAACCGCCCATGCGGCGTCCGTGTATTTGAACAGGGTGCTCGTCCGGTACGTATCGTATGCCAGGCGGTGGTCGTCCAGAAGGTGGTCGGTAAAGGGCAGGCCGGTCAGCTCGAAGAACTTCTCCCAGCCGATCCGCTCGGCCCAGTCACCAAGCCGCTCGTACTTGTTAGCATGCGTCGCGTAGACCTCGACGATACGCTTGACGGTCTCACACACCTCGGGGAACCGCGGGAAGTTGTTCGGCAGGAAGGGCACGACGACCTTCGAGAACTTCGGCGCCGAGATGCGGTTGGAGAGCTTGCCGCCCGCCAGCACGACCACGCCGTCGCCCTCCTTGTCGGACAGCGGCAGGGCCGCACACATGGTGTAGCAGTTGCCGCAGAACATGCAGCGCTCGTCCTTGATCTTGACCGTCTTCTTTCCGTCCGGAGTCGCGCCGGGGGAGATGGCGGCCTTCGGGCAGGAGGCGATGACCGTTGGAATCTCGCACATCTTGGCCAGCCACTCGTGGTCGATGATCGGCGGCTTGCGGTGGTAGCCCAGCAGTGCGATGTCCGAGCAGTGCACGGCGCCGCACATGTTCAGGCAGCAGGCCATGGAAACGCGGAGTTTCGCCGGCAGGGTCATGCTGCCGAAGTAGTTGTATAGTTCATCCATGACCGCCTTGACCATCGAAGAGGCGTCGGTGGCCGGCGTGTGGCAGTGGATGTAGCCCTGGGTATGGACGATGTTGGTGATGCCGGCGCCCGTCCCGCCGACCGGGAACTTGTTGGCGCCCGAGAAGAACTTGCGGCTCTCAAGCTCCTTCTTAAGGGCCTCGACCTTCTCCGGGCTGTCGACGAGGAATTCGATGTTGTTGCGGGTGGTGAAGCGGACATAGCCGTCGCAGTGCCTGTCGGCGATATCGCAGATTTCGCGGACGAAGGCCGCGCTCATAATGCGCATCCCGCCGGCGCGCACCGTGTAGACCTTCTCGCCCGTCTCGGAGACGTGCACCAGCACGCCGGGCTCCAGGACCTCATGATAGAGCCACTTGCCGTAGTTCCTCTGGATGATGGGCGGGAAGAAGTCCCAGTAGTAGCGCGGCCCGATATCGGTTATGCGGTTCTCCTGCGGATTATCAGGGTTGTATACCCCGAACTTCGTGGTAGAGAGGCCCATACTAACACCCTCCCGTAAGATAGTCTCACCGTTTCGTTACGCGGCCGCCGGGCGGCCGGCGTAAGAATCACTACCGCGCGTGCCGCTTCCGGTAGTCGCTGATGTCGCGCGCAAAGCCGCCCGGCACGTCCTCGGCTTTCCAGAAGATGTACGGGTTCTCCCGCGGCTTCCAAACGTGCTGCGGCGCGGGCGGCAGCCCGACGGCTTCCAGGAACTTCGGCAGGCCGACGCGCTGGATCAATTCACCGATGCGCTCGCGGTTCTTGCCCTCTTCCATCCAGAACTCCTGCGCCTTGTCGATGACTTCCTTGATGTTGTCGTAGGGCGGCTCGGCCTTCATGAAAGGCACGATCATGGTCGCCATCTGGGCGCCCTCAAGAATGGGGGCCTTGGCGCCGCAGAGGATGGTGACGCCCGTATCGACACCCGGCCGCAGGGCACGCGGCATGGTGTTGATGCAGTGCATGCAGCGGACGCAGTCGGCGTCGTCGATGGTCAGCACGCCGTCCTCGTACTTCATGCAGCCGCTCGGGCAGCGGTCGACGACTTCCTTCCGGATGTCGAACTTGCCCCACTCGCGGCCGCGGTGCGCGCCGGCGTTCGGGACGATGTCGCCCTGAACGTAGCCCCGGACGGCGTCCTGGTCGATGCGGATGTTGTCCCGCCACGTGCCGATGAAGGAGAGGTCGGAACGGGCGATGGACGCCACGCAGCCGTTGGGGCACCCGTCGAACTTGAACTTGAACTTGTACGGGAACATCGGGCGGTGCAGTTCGTCCTGGTAGTGCATCGTCATGTCGTAGCACATTTCCTGGGTGTCGTACAGGGCGAACTCGCAGCGGGCCTTACCGACACAGCAGGACGGCGTGCGCAGGTTGGAGCCCGAGCCGCCGATGTCCTGGCTGAGGTGGTGGGCGCATTCCTGGAAGATCGGCTCCAGCTGCTCGGTGAAGGTGCCGAGCAGGACGATGTCGCCGGTGGAACCGTGCAGGTTGAAGATACCGCTGCCGCGGAACTCCCAGAGGTCGGCCAGCGCCCGGAGGAAGTCGGTCTTGTAAAACTTGCTGGCCGGCTGGTTCAGGCGGACCGTATGGAAGTGAGCCACGCCGGGGAACTTGTCCGGCACGTCGGAGTAACGTCCGATGACGCCGCCGCCGTACCCCTGTACGCCGACGATCCCGCCGTGCTTCCAGTGGGTCTCGCCGTGCTCGAAGGAGAGTTCGACCTGGCCGAGCAGGTCCTCCACGACGTCCCGGGAGATCATCATGCGGTCATCGGCGAGCTTTCTCCGGCGCAGGGCCTCGACCTTGAGGTCGGCCACGAAGCTGGGCCACGGGCCGGACTCGAGCTGCTCCAGCATGGGGATGTCATACTTGACCTTAAAACTCTTAAGCTCCTCGTCAGAGGGGTTCTGCAGCTCCTCGTCGGTGTAGATGCGGAGTTCCTGGTAATTAAGTTCCTTTTGGGGGACTTTCGGTTTGAATTCGAAAGACATAGCGACCATCAAACCTCCTTCTACCTGCTCAACTGCAGAGCTTGAATGCCCGGCATCTCAGCGTGATGCCCGGCAACCGGCTTTGATACCCGGCGCTCAGCGCCGACGACTGTGTTTTCCGCACACCTCCTCCTCAGCGAACTGGCTGACTGACCAAAAACAATGCCCACCCCGCCGTATCCTGGTAAAGGATACCACAAACCGCCCCTCCCACGCCCCGCCCGCTGCAATGCGCGAATACGGGCCCGGCGTGCAAATACCAGGCGGTAAAAACTTGGGCGCAACCTTGCTCTTGAGCGCACAAAGACCGGCGCCCCATGTGCTCACCGTTACTATAGTACAGGCCGAAAGGCCTTGTCAATTGCCTCAAGACAAATGTCCATTACCAGTGAGATCCACGCCACCGCGGCGCGAAATCATCGGTCAGCGGCCGCAAGAGCCCGTAGCCCGGGCACAGCCCGATTAATAACCTCGGGGGCGACTTCACAAACGGCTTGACCGTCTCACAGGGAAATGCTATGTTGCCTCCGACGGGTTATGCGCCCGGATTTGCTTAAAAAAGTTCTTATCGCCAAGAAGGAATCTTGCCGAGCATAACGAACAAAAAAATATGGGGTTGTGTAGCCGTTCAAGTCCGTCCGGATAGGTCTGCGCGGATGACGGGGCGTTCGCATTCCGGCCCTGTTCTATGGGAGGCGGCTTGTTTCTTCTTCCACGTCCCGGCTCGTGATCTGGGGGGCGTGGCACCGGTGTTGCCCGGGGGGATAAGGCGCCGGTTTGCGCGGATGCGGACTGACTGACGACCAAACCACTACTACATGCAGTTCAAGGAGGCGTATGGCAATGTTCATGGTGTCCATCGACGAGAGCAAGTGCGACGGCTGCGGCGAGTGCGTCGAAGCTTGCCCGGCGAGCGTTCTGGTCCTGCAGGACGGGAAGTGCCACGTCACGAACCCGACCGACTGCCTGGGTTGCGAGACCTGCGTCACCGTTTGCCCGAACGGCGCTCCCACGTTGCAGGAACTCTAGTCCGGTTCCGAAGCTATCCGGCGGAGATACCGGGAGGTGAAAGAGAGCGAAGAGAAAGAAACCCCGTCCGGCAGGGGACGGCTGTGCCGTTATCGCCGGAATGTCTGTAAGTTCTCCCGGTATCCGTGCCTTTTAGGAATGTGAACACAAGAGCCTGAGGTCCTTTAGGTTTGATCGCTACTTTGCCCGGAGGAGGTGCAAGGAATGGAGGTCTTCGTCGGCCAGGTAATGCCTTACATTACCGTGGCCATCTTCCTCGGCGGCATCACGTGGCGCATCTGGCGCTGGATGATCCCGAGGATCGTACACAACATCACCCTGTCACCTTTCGCCAGCAACTGGGTGGAGGCCGTCCTGCACCCGGTGATCCAGCTTTTGACCATGTGGAACGTCCTGAAGTTCGACCGCGGGCTGTGGCCGGGCGCTTTCCTGCTCCATTTCGCGTTGATCAACGTCCTGGGCGGGCACGTCGTCGGTTTCTATACCCTCGGCGAGCAGTTCAACTGGGTCGCGCCGCGCATCATCACCGCCGAGCAGAGCACAGCGGCGTCCGATTTCCTGGGCACCATGTTCGGTCTGATTTTCCTCCTTGCGCTCGTATGGCTCCTGTACCGCCGCTTCGCCGTCGAGAAGGTCAAGGCGGTTTCCGCCACCAGCGACTACCTGCACCTGGTGCTGCTGATCACCATCGCCTGCATCGGCAACTACATGCGTCTCGTCCCCGAGGCGCACATGACCTACGCCGAGGTGCGGGAATTCCTGGCCGGCCTGTTCCTCTTCCAACCGCTGCCGTTCCCGGATAACGCGTTCTTCCTGTATCACTTCCTGTTCGTGCAGATCCTGATGATCGTCTTCCCGTTCTCCAAGCTGATGCACACCTTCGGCATGTTCTGGGAACGGTGGATCGTCAACCGCCCGTACAAGGAATGGCCCGTGGGCCTGCCCGGTGTGCAGGTCCCCTTACAGAAGTAGAGGCCGTATGAAAGGGGGTGTTGGATGTGGCTAAGAATTTGGAAGCACCGCCAGGAAAAGATGAATGGATCGCCCGCTTCGGCGGGAAGACCGGCGGCAAGCTCATGGATGCGCCGCCTATGTTCGACGTCAAGCTGAGAACCACGAAGAAGGCCACCGACAAGGTCCTGTCCCAGCTGGGGGTCATTCCGGTTCCCGACGACCAGAAAGTCGAGATGGCCATCAAGTACCTGGACGACTTCCGCAAGAAGGTCCGCTCCTTTGTGATGGCCATGGAGTCCTGCGTGAAGTGCGGTCTCTGCGCGGAGAACTGCCATACCTACCTCGGCACGCATGACCCGAACAATATCCCGGCCAACCGCGCCGACCTGATCCGGAAGGTCTACAAGCGTTACTTCACGGTTCAGGGCCGTCTTTTCGGCGGCCTGGTGGGGGCCGAGGACCTGACCCCGGAGATGCTGGAGAAGTGGTACAGCTACTTCTACCAGTGTTCGGAGTGCCGCCGCTGCGGCCACGTCTGCCCGTTCGGCATCGACACCTGCGAGGTGACCATGGTCGGGCGGCAGATCCTCTATAACCTGGGGATTGTGCCTCAGCTCCACGGGGCGACCGACGTCGCCATCCTGAACACCGGTAACCACATGGGCCTGACCAAGGCCGGTATCGAGGACACCCTTGAGTTCCTGGCCGAGGAGATCGAGGAGGACTACGGCGTCAAGCTGGAGTTCCCGGTCGACAAGCCGGAGTCGGATATCCTTTACGTGCCTTCGTCGGCCGACTTTATGCTCAACGCGGACACCCTGAAGGGCGCCGCGATGTTCTTCAAGTATGTCGGCGCGAATTGGACCATCTCCAGCCGCATCACCGAGGCCGGCAACTTCGGGTATCTCTCCGACCAGACCCGCATCCAGCGCGAACTGGTCACCCGGACCATGACCGAGGCCGCCCGGCTCGGGTGCTCCAAGATCGTCTGGGGCGAGTGCGGCCACGGCTGGCGGGCGGCGAAGATGTACATCCCGACGATGGCGGACCTGCCGCAGGTCAAGCGTATCCCGGTCACGCATATCCACGATGAGGTAGTGGCATACATTAAGGCCGGACAGCTGAAGCTGGACCCGACCCGGATCAGCCAGCCGGTCACCCTGCACGACCCCTGCAACTACGTGCGGGCATGCGGGCTGTGTGACAACATGCGCGTGATCATCCGCGCCGTCACCACCGATTTCCGTGAAATGAAGCCCAACCGCGAGCAGAACTTCTGTTGCGGCGGCGGATCCGGTATCCTCTTCGACGACCCTGAGATGTACGAGTTCCGCATTATGGCTTCGAACAGAAAGGCCGAACAGATCCGGGAGACCGGGGCCGAGATCCTCTGCGCTCCCTGCTCCATCTGCAAGGCCCAGTTCTACCCGATGGTGAAGGAGCACAAGCTGGGCGTCGAGGTCAAGGGCCTGATCGATTTGGTCGGCAAGGCACTGGTATGGGACTGAACGTCTTGCGACGGGCACCCCGTACTGTGCTATGATAAAAAAAAGACGAACACAATAATTCAGGAGGTGTTTTAGGAATGCCGTTTGTCGAAGTTAACGGCAGGCAGGTGGAGGTCGACGAGGACGGTTTCCTCGTCAACCCGGAGGACTGGACCGAGGATATTGCGTATGCTTTCGCCAAGGGTGAGGGTATCGACGAACTCACCGAGAACCACTGGAAGGTCATCAACTACCTCAAGGAGTACTTCAAGCAGAACGGGATCGCGCCGATGATCCGCAAGATGTGCAAGGACACCGGCATCCCCCTGAAGGAGATCTACGAGCTCTTCCCGACGGGCCCCGCCAAAGGCGCCTGCAAGCTGGGCGGCCTGCCGAAGCCGACCGGTTGCGTCTAAAAACCATAACTCGCACAAAAGCTAACCCGGGGGTGGAATATCTCCCGGGTTTCCTTTCTCTTACCGTGTGGGCCGGGGAAGTGGGAAGTGAGAGGTGAGAGGTGAGAGGTGGGAGACTTGAGCGAACCGCGTCCCAGGCTGGTGATCGCCGCGCCGCAGGGCCGTTCCGGGAAAACCACGGTGACCGCCACCCTGGTAGCCGGGCTGGCGGCGAGGGGCCTTGCCGTCCAGCCTTTCAAGAAGGGGCCGGACTTCATCGACCCGAGCTGGCTGTCGCAGGTGGCGGGCCGCGCGTGCCGCAACCTGGACCTCTACCTAATGCCGGCCGAGACCGTCCGTGACAGCTTCTTCCGGGCCGCCGCCGACGCCGACGTCGCCGTTGTCGAAGGGGCGATGGGGCTCTTTGACGGCCTGGACCTGGAGGGCAGCAACAGCACGGCCGAACTGGCCAAACTCCTTGCCGCCCCGGTCATCCTTGTCCTCAACGTGACGCGCATGACCCGCTCGGCGGCGGCCGTCGTCCTCGGCTGCCAGAAATTCGACCCGGAGCTGAACATCGCGGGGGTTGTCCTGAACAACGTGGCCCGCCCCCGCCACCTGGACATGCTGACGGGCGCCATCGACCGCTACTGCGGGCTTCCCGTGGTCGGGGCGATTCCGAAGCGGGCCGACTATGCCGTCCCGGACCGGCACCTCGGGCTGGTCCCGGCCGGGGAGGACAGCTCGTTGCACGCCGCTGTTGCCGCTCTGGCCCGGGACGCCGCCGAGCGCCTGGACATTGACCGTCTCCTGGCCATCGCCGCCTCCGCCCCGCCCCTCGACGCCCCGCTCCAGAGCACCGAGCCTTCGCCGGCGCCGGCCGCCGGCGCCCCGCGCATCGGGGTCGTCCGCGACCGGGCTTTTACCTTCTACTACCCGGAGAACCTGGAGGCCCTCCAGAGCGCCGGGGCCGCACTGGTTTACATCGACGCCCTGCTCGATCCCGCGCTCCCGCCGGTGGACGGCCTCTATATCGGCGGGGGCTTCCCGGAGGTCTTCGCCGGGGAGCTGGAGGCCAACGCCGGGCTGCGCGAAGCCATCCGCCGGGCGGCCGCCGAAGGCATGCCGGTCTACGCCGAGTGCGGAGGGCTGATGTACCTTGGCGAGGCGCTGACCTGGAAGGGGCGGCGTTACGCCATGGCCGGGGCCCTGCCGCTGGAGGTCGACCTGGACGAAAAACCGCGCGGCCACGGTTACATGCTCTGCGCGGTGGAGGAAGAGAACCCCTTCTTCCCGCAAGGCGCCCTCGTCCGGGGGCATGAGTTCCACCATTCCTCCGTCACGGTCCTGGACCGGGGCCGCGTGCGGCTGGCGCTGCAGGTGCGGCGGGGTTACGGCATCGACGGGCGGCGTGACGGGGCCGTCTTCCGGAACGTCTTCGCCGCCTACAACCACATCCATGCCCTGGGCGTGCCCGAGTGGGCGCCGCGGTTCGTGGAAGCGGCGCGCTCCTACCGGGCGGCCCGCGAAAGGACGGTATGCCACTTTGGCGGCTAAACTCGTATACATCACGGCGGGAAGCGAGGACGAGGCCCGCCGGATTGCCCGGGGCCTCGTCGAGCGGCGCCTGGCGGCCTGCGCCAACGTCATCCCCCGCATCCGCTCCTTCTACCGGTGGGACGGCCGGCTCTGCGAGGATGACGAGGCGGTCGTCATCGCCAAGACCACCGACGCCCTGGCGGAGCGGCTCGTGGCCGCGGTGAAGGAACTGCACAGTTACGAGGTGCCGGCGGTGCTCGTACTCGACGTTGAGCGCGGTTACCCGCCCTTCCTGGAGTGGCTCGCCGGTGAGGTCCGCCCGTGAACACGGGGGGCAGCTGCTGGCCGGAGACCGTCGCCGAGGCCCGCGCGCTGCAGGAGGCCTTGCGGTCGCGGCTGGTCGTGGGAGGCGCGCCGGACCTCGACAGCGTCGGCCTGGTCGCCGGGGCCGACGTGTCCTTCTCCCGCGTCGCCAACCGGGTCTATGCGGCGGTGGTCGTGCTCACCTATCCCGGCCTGGCCGAGGTGGACGTCGCCACCGCCGAAGGCGACGCCACCTTCCCTTACGTGCCCGGCTTTTTGGTTTACCGCGAGGGGCCGGTCCTGGAGCGGGCCTTTGCCGCCCTGAGCCGCATGCCCGACGTGGTCCTCTTCGACGGCCACGGCCTGGCCCACCCGCGCCGCCTGGGCATCGCCAGCCACTTCGGCATCCTCCTCGACCGGCCCACCGTCGGGGTCGCCAAGTCACGGCTGGTCGGGGAGTTCGAAGACCCGGGGCCGGAGCCGGGCGACACCGCCCCCCTGATCGACAGGGGGGAACCGGTGGGATGCGTCCTGCGCACCAAGCGCGGCGTACGCCCGGTCTTCGTTTCGGTCGGCCACCGCATCGGCCTGGAACAGGCCGTGGACCTCGCCCTGTCCTGCTGCCGGGGCTACCGCCTGCCCGAGCCGACCCGCCTGGCGCACCTCCGGTCAAACGCCTGCCGAAAGTCCAACGGGGGGTAAGGCTGCCGCATCTGTAAACGAACTTTTCTCCGGTCCCCTGCAAAGGGGACTCATTTTTTTGCCCCCATCCAGGAAGAATAACGGGCGACAAGCTGGATGAGGGGGATGTCCCGTGGAGTATAAGCGAAAAGCTGTAACCGCCCTGGCGGCCCTGGTGGTCGCCGCGGCGTGCTTCCTGGTGCCGGCCGAGCGGGCCTGGGCCGAACCGACCCTGCACTGGGGCGCGAAGGGCTACCAGGTGCAGCGCGTGCAGCAGCGCCTGGCGGCCTGGGGCTACTACCGCGGCCCCATCGACGGGGCCTACGGCTTCCGTACCTGGCGGGCGGTGCGGAGTTTTCAGGCCGGAAACGGCCTTGCCGTCACCGGCACCGTCGACGACCGGACCTGGCGCGCGCTGGGCCTGGCGGACCCGGTGACGCGGACGGCCCCGGCGACCTCGGGCCGCGGGACGGGGTGGGACATCTGGCTTCTCGCCCGGGTCATCCAGGGGGAGGCGGGCGCCGAACCCTTTATCGGCAAGGTGGCGGTCGGGGCGGTGATCATGAACAGGGTGCGGAGCGCTTCCTTCCCGAACACCATCGCCGGGGTGGTCTTCCAGGGGGCCGCCTTTGAATCCGTGTTAAACGGCCTGATCTGGCGCGTTCCGGTCTCGCTGGAGTCCCTTCGCGCCGCGCAGTTGGCCCTGTCCGGCTGGGACCCCACCGGCGGCGCGACCTTTTTCTGGAACCCCTATAAGCCTGTCTCGCCCTGGATCTGGACGAGGAGGATCGTGACCCAGATCGGCCGCCATGTATTCGGACGCTGAGGACCGTTGCCCGGCACTATTAGAGAAAAGACCTCTTGCTCCAGGGTGGCGTCTGATATGTTATGTCCTTGTGAAGGTTGAGTGCTGGGTGAACGGTCTGGTTAGTTTAGCTTGAGTAGGGAGGTATTCCACCGTGCAAAGACGCTGGATGTTGCCGGCCGCCCTGAGCCTGCTCCTCCTGGTCGCGGTTTCGGCCTGGGGCTTTGACCAGTCCCGTACCCGCCAGGGCGTGGAGACCGCGCTCAATAACCAATACCAACGGGCCTTCTATGAGACGCTGAACCATGTCCAGGGCCTGCAGGTCATGCTCGGCAAGAGCCTGGTAACCGAAACAGAGCCCTTGAACACAGCCGTTTTTGCCGATATCTGGCGCCAGGCGCTGATGGCCCAGGCCAGCCTGGCCCAGCTGCCTGTCACCGACGTAACCCTCGTCCGGACCACCAAGTTTCTCAACCAGGTCGGCGATTACGCCAACAGCCTGATGCGCTCGGCCGCCCTCGGGCGGGAGCCGTCCGAGGACCACTACGCGACGCTCAAGCGTCTGTACGACCAGGCGGCCGTCCTGAACCGCCAGCTTCACGAGGTCGAGCAGGACGTACAGAAACAGGGCCTGGGGTTCTGGGCCATCCGGGAGCAGATACGGGCCCGGTCGGCCTTGCGCAAGCCGGCGCCGGTGAACCCGGGCGAGGATGACTTCCAGGCCCTCAACCGGGAGATGGAGGTCTATCCAACCCTGATCTATGACGGGCCCTTCTCGGACCACCTGGAGCGCCGGACACCGCTTGGGCTGCCGGAGGAGAGAATCAGCGCCGCCGAGGCGCGCACCCGCGCCCTGAAGGCCGTCGACCGCCGGCAGGGCATCACCTATACGGCCCGGGTGACCGGCTCGACCCGCGGCCTCTTGGAGTCCTACCGGGTTGAAATCACCGGCAAGCGCCAGGGAGGTGACGAGATCATTGTCGCCGACCTTACCAAGCAAGGCGGGGAGACGGTCTGGTACCTCTCCAGCCGCCCGATCGGCGCGGCGCGGATCTCCGTCGCCGAGGCCCAGGCCCGGGCGGAACGCTTCCTGGCCGCCCGCGGGCGGGCGAACACCACCCCCACCTTCCACCAGCGCCAGTGGAACACGGTGGTCTACAACTTCGCCGGCCTGAAGGACGGAGTCGTTCTTTACCCGGACCTGGTGAAGGTTACCGTCGCCCTGGACAACGGCCAGGTGGTGGGTTTGGAGCAGGCCGGCTGGCTGATGATGCACCACCCGCGGGCCGACCTGAAGCCGAAGCTGTCCGAGGCCGAGGCGCGGAAGAAGCTCAGCTCCAACCTGCAGGTCACGGCCTCCCGCCTGGCGGTGATCCCTACCGACGGGGGCAAGGAGATACTCACCTGGGAGTTCCGGGGCACGGCCGGCGGGAACACCTACCTGGTCTATATCAACGCCGAAAACGGGCGGGAGGAGAAAATCCTGGAGCTGGTCGGGCAACCCCAGGGCACGCTGACGATGTAAGTCTTCGTTGTCACCGGCCCTAAAAAGTAGTACTCTAAGAACAGAAAAACACATACCCACCGTAGTTCTTCGTTAGGTGAGGCTACTGCACGGACACATGCCGCTGCCCGGAAACGTCGAGAGACGCTAACGGGTCAACAGGTACTACCGGCTTAAGGTTCTACCTATGCGGCTGAGATCTCCTCTCTAGCCGTGGAGAGCCAAAGCTGGGACGAGTGGAGAAGGCGTGGGTGCGCTCACTTAGGCCTTCCCGATCTTGCCGCGAGAAGGCTTTTTGTTTGGGCGTTTTCCCCCGGGAGGTGAATGCGCATGGACGACGGCTACCCGAGTACCATGTCGATACCCGCGACCGCACCGGCCGGCGGGGCGGTGCATCCTGCGCATTTCACCGCCGAGGGAGGGGAAGACCATGATCAAGACCTACTGCTACCATGCCGAAAGCGCCGGCATCCTGCACGATATCAAACTGGACGGCACCGGACTCCTGGCGGGCGAAGAGAACCTCTTGTGGGTCGACCTTTTCAACTTCACGGAGACCGAGATCAACAGGGTGGCCCGCGTCTTCGGTTTCCACCCGTTGACCGTCGAGGACTGCTTGACTTACAGCCCCCGGGCGAAGATCGACCGCTACGAGGGCTACCACTTTTTCACGCTGCACGCCATCCGTTACGAAGAGGACAGCGACGAGGAAATCACCCTTGAGCAGTTGAATATTTACCTGGGGCCCAACTACGTCGTCACCCTGCACCGGCGGACCCTGCCGCCCCTGGGCCGCATCGCCCGGGACTGCCTGGCCAACAACCTGGAGGGCATGCGGCACGGGCCGGACCATTTCCTGTTCGCCATCCTGGGGGGGCTGATCGACCAGTATTTCCCCATCCTGGAACGGGTGGACGAGCGCATCGACGAGATCGAGGACCGGATGTACGACCGGCGCAACCAGGAGGTCACCGAGGAGTTCCTCTCCCTGAAGCGCACCATCCTGGCCATGCGCCGTGCGATCCTGCCCCAGAAGCGCATGCTCACCGGCGCCAACGGGAAGCTGCCCTTTCCGATGGCCGAGGAAAACGTTCCCTTTTACCTGGACCTGGTGGACCACATCGAGCGCATCACCGACTCCGTGGACTCCTTCAAGGACCTGGTGGACGGGGCGATGGCGACCTACAACTCCATCATCAGCGCCCGTACGGCGCACACCATGCGCATCCTGACGGTGATCTCGACGATCTTCATGCCGTTGACCTTCCTCACGGGTTTCTTCGGCATGAACGTCCCGCTGCCCGGGCAGCACACGCTCTGGTCGACCGTGGTCATCGCCGCCGGCCTGCTCGGGGTGTCAATCTGGATGTACGCCGTTTTCCGCCTGAACAAGTGGATCTAAGCTACGTGTCGCAGAATAAAAGGGATAAGGGGGTTGTGCGGGAGTGGGTTACTTCCGTGAGGCGGACCTGCCCGGTCTGGGGAAAAAGTACAGCCTGCGGACGCACCGCAAAGAGAACCTGAGCATTGTCATCCACCACGACGGCAAGCGCGAGCTATACATCATGGACCGTCACGATGAGCCCCTGGCCAGCATCACTCTGCAGGACGACGAAGCCCGCCAGGTGGGGGCCATCCTGTCCGGCGCCTTCTTCAAGCCGAAGGCCGTGGAGGACCTGGAGGTCGCCATCGAGGGCCTGCGTATCGAGTGGTTCAAGCTGACGGAGGGCTCCCCCCTCGCCGGCCGGTCCATCGGCGAGCTTGGCATCCGGCACAAGACCGGGGTCTCGATCATCGCCATCATCCGGGGCGAGGACAGCATTCCCAACCCGGGTCCGGACTGCGTCCTGCAGGAGGGCGATACCATCGTCGCCCTGGCGAAGCATTTCAAAGACTTCCGCCAATTTCTACAAGGCAAGTAGTAGCTATCCTGGAAAACAGCGCCCGGGCACCGGAGACCTTCCATCGCCCGTGGGGTCTTTGCTCCCCCGACGTCCGACGACTGACGACTGACAAGGAGGTGAGGGCTTATTGACGGAGCACAGCCTGTTACTTGATCTGGGCCTCGTCCTCTTCTTCGGCTTTCTCGGCGCCTGGCTCGCCTCCCGGCTGGGACAGTCCGTTATCGTCGGCTACATCGTCCTGGGAACCGTCATCGGCCCGAACGTCCTCGGGCTGGTCGGGGACGACGGCCTGATACACGTCCTGTCCGAACTGGGAGTCGTCTTCCTCATGTTCTTCCTGGGCCTGGAGTTCTCCGTGGCGCGCTTCGCGCAGATCAAGAACTCGGCCCTGGTCGTGGGCTCGGCCAAAATCGCCGCCCAGATGGGTGCCGGGCTCTTATTGGGGCTGGCCCTCGGCTGGAGCGACATCGACCGCTGGTTCCTGGCCGCCATCATCGCCATCAGCTCCAGCGGGGTCACGGCCAAGCTCCTGTTCGACCTGAAACGCACCGCCACCCGGGACGCCGAGGTCCTGATGGGGATCATGGTCTTTGAGGACTTCGTGGCCATCGTCGCCATGGGGGCCCTCATCGGCATCGCGGCCACGGGGCTGGTCCAGACCGGCCCCCTGGCGGTCACCGTCGGCAAGGTCTTCCTGTTTTACGCCCTGGCCATCCTGGTCGCGGCCAAGGTTTTCCCCCGGATCGCCGCCTGGCTGGAGGCCGTCGATTCCGAGGAACTGTTTGTGGCCGTCGTCGCCGCCGCGGTGCTCCTGGCCGGGGCGGGGGCGGTGGCCGCCGGGCTGCCGTCGGCCGCCGGGGCCTTCGTCCTCGGCATGATCGTCAACAACAAGGCCCTGGAGGAGCGGATCCACCAGAAGATCGCTCCCTTCCGCGACGCCTTCCTGGTGGTCTTCTTCCTGGCCTTCGGGATGCTCATCGACCCGGCGATGATCCCGCCGGTGCTGGGCCTGCTGGCGGCCGTCGTCGGCATATCGCTGGCCGTGGAGTTAGTGGTCAGCTCATCGCTGGCCTTCCTGAGCGGCCTGCCGGCGGCCGGCGCCGTGGCCGTCGGGACGGGCCTGGTGTCCCGCGGCGAATACGCCATGCTCTACGCCGCGCTGGGACAGCAGGCGGGGGCCATCAGCTCCGACCTCTACCAGTTGACCGGCGCGTACGTCTTCACCATGACGCTGCTGGCGCCCCTGATGATGCGCAACGCCCGTCGCATCAAGGCCTTCTATAGCTCGCTTCTGCCGCGGCGGATCAAGAGGGCGCTGATCCTGTTCTCCAACGCCATGGGCCCCCTGATGTTCCCCGACCTGTACGGGGTGAAGCCGCCGTCGTACCGCTACCTCTTCGCCGGGGCCTTCATCGCCTACCTGGCGGTGGTCATCCGGGCCTTCGGCCTGCGCGACCCGTATGTTCTTGCCGCTCTGGCCGCCGCCGGCCTGGGGCTCAGCGCCGTTCTCGTCTGGCTCCTGCGGAAGAGCCTGACGCACGTCCTGGATGAGGCCGAAGAACTTCCGTTTGAGGAGGGACAAAGCCCGGACCGGGCGCACCGGTTTGTGCTCAGGGTCCTGGGGAGCGTCCTCGTGGGCATCCTGGTGTTCTCCGTCTTCTGGGGCTTCAACCTGCCTGCGGCCCTGGCGGTCCTTGGAGGCCTGCTCCTCGCCCTGGTGCGGGCCTGCCGGCGGGTGACGCAAGACCCCGCGCCGAAGCCGCCGCTGACAGGTTGACCACCCCTTGACAGATCCCCGGCCGGATGCTACAGTTACAAGCAAACTTTCTGCTGCAACGGCTGTGAAGGGAAGAAGGGCGCACAGCGGGACGGGATAGCGAGCCGGGGGCGGTGGGAGCCCGGCCCTCCCGGCGCCCGGGCCACCCCGGAGCCGAAGGACGAACGGCCGCCGCGCCGCCAAGCCCTTCCGGACGCCCGCCGTTACCGGGCCGGAGCGGGCTCCCGCCCTACGAGGGAAGGGGGAGCCAACTAGGGTGGTACCGCGAGGAAAGAGAGCCTCGCCCTTAGATCAGGGCGGGGCTTCTCATTCCTCCCGCATCCCACATCTCATTGGAGGAGGCTGATCCCCACACCATGAACGCCGACCGCCGTCTCGAGATCCTGGAACTCCTGGCGAACGACGCCCGCCTGACCGCGCGCCAGATCGCGGTCATGCTCGGCGAGCCCGAGGAGGAGGTGTGCGCGGCCATCGCCGAACTCGAGGCCAACCACACCATCCTCGCCTACCGGACCCTCATCAACTGGGATAAAGCGGGCCGCTCACGCGTCCTGGCCCTGATCGAGGTCCGGGTGACCCCCCAGCGCGAAGTGGGCTTCCAGGCGATCGCCGAGCGGGTCGGCCGCTTCCCGGAGGTCAAGACCCTCTATCTTATGTCCGGGGCCTTCGACCTGGCCGTGCTGGTCGAGGGGAAGACCATGCAGGAGGTCGCCTTCTTCGTGGCCACCAAGCTCGCCCCGCTGGAGGGCGTGACCAGCACGACGAGCCACTTTGTGCTCCAGACCTTCAAAGAAGAGGGCGTCATCGTCGAGGACGGCGAGGGCGACCACAGGCTGGTGGTGTCGCCATGACCGACTGGAGCGCGCGCTTGAACCCGACCGTCCGGGAGATCAAACCCTCGGGCATCCGGCGGTTTTTCGACCTGGCCTCCGAGATGAAGGGCGTCATCTCCCTCGGCGTGGGCGAGCCCGACTTCGTCACCCCCTGGCGGGTGCGCGAGGCCTGCATTTACGCCCTGGAGAGGGGCTACACCATGTACACCGCCAACAGCGGCCTGCCGGCCCTGCGGGAGGCCATCGCCGGCTACGTGGAGGAGGCCTTCGGCGTGACGTACGACCCGCGCGGCGAGGTCCTGGTCACCGTCGGCGTCAGCGAGGCCTTCGACCTGGCCTTGCGGGCCGTCATCGCCCCGGGGGACGAAGTCCTGGTCCCCGAGCCCTGCTACGTCTCTTACCGGCCCTGCGTGGCCCTGGCCGGGGGACGGCCGGTGGTCGTCCCGACCACGCTGGAACAGGGTTTCCGCGTCAGCGCCGGGCAGATCGAACGGGCGATTACCCCGCGCACCAAGGCCCTGCTCCTCTGCTACCCGAGCAACCCCACCGGGGCGGTCATGCCCCGGGCGGAGCTGGCGGCCGTCGCCGAGGCGGCGGCGGCGCGCGACCTCATCGTCATCGCCGACGAGATTTATGCCCAGTTGACCTACGAGGGGGAACACACCTGCTTCGCCTCCCTGCCGGGGATGCGTGACCGCACCATCCTCCTGCAGGGCTTCTCCAAGGCCTTCGCCATGACCGGCTGGCGCATCGGCTACGCCGCCGGCCACGCCGACGTCATCGCCGCCATGAATAAGATCCACCAGTACACCATGCTCTGCGCCCCGATCACGGCCCAGATGGCCGCCCTGGAGGCGCTCAAGCACTGCCGGGACGAGATGCGGCGCATGGTCAACCAGTACAACTACCGGCGCCGCCTGGTGATCGAGGCCTTCGGCGCCATGGGCCTGCCCTGTTTCGAGCCCGGGGGCGCCTTCTACGCCTTCCCGGACATCGGCGTCACCGGGCTTACGTCCGAGGAATTCGCGGAGCGGCTGCTGATGGAGGAGAAGGTGGCCGTCGTGCCGGGCAACGCTTTCGGCGAGAGCGGGGAGGGCCACGTGCGCTGCTCCTACGCCGCCTCCGTCGAACAGCTGACCGAGGCCTTCAAGCGGATGGAGCGTTTTGTCGCCCGCCGCCGCCGGACCACCGCCGGCCGCGCCGCCTGCGGGGGGTAAAACGCATGGGGTAGCGACAGTGGTGGGTAGTAAGAAAGCCGTCCGGGGGATTTGATCCCGGACGGCTTAGCTTATGGGGCTTTGACAAAAAACGACAAAAATTAACTCTTGCCTACCTTGCCTTCCAAATTATAGCATACTGTTACCTATAGTTACGATAACAACGGCAACCGGACCACGGTCACCGACCCCAACGGGAACACCACCACCTACGCCTACGACGAACTGAACCGGCTTGCGGCCGTTACCGATACCCTGGGGAACACCTGGACCTACGCCTACGACCTCAACGGCAATCTCACCTCGGTCACCGACGCCGCCTACCACACCCGAACGTATGAATACGACGAACTGAACCGCCTGACCCGAATAACGGACCCGCTCGGCAACGCCACAAGCTACGCCTACGACGCGGCGGGCAACAGGACAAGTCTTACCGACGCCTTGGGAAGGACCACCACCTTTACATACGATGAAGCCAACCGGTTATCACGTATCCACTACCCCGGCGGGCAAACCGTCACCTACACCTACGACCCGGCGGGGAACCGGGTAGGCGTGGACGATCCCAATGGCGGCACTGTCTTTACTTACGACGACAAGAACCGCCTCACCGCCGTTACCCGGAACGGGCGGACAATCGCCTATGCCTTCGACGGGAACGACAACCTGACGGCCCTCACCTACCCGGGCGGCAGGCGACTGTCTTATGGGTACGACCCCGTGAACCGCCTCATCTCAGTGTCCGGAATGGTCTACGAGTTGACCGTATCGTACGACGCCGTGGGCAACCGCGTGCGGGAGGTCATGCCCAATGGTGTTATCGTAAACTATGCCTATGACGAAGCCGGGCGTCTCACGGTGCTGGAACACGTCTACGACGGGAGGGTTCTGGCGAGGTTCGAGTACACCTACGACGACGTGGGCAACCGGCTGAGCGTAACGGATCAAGATGATCAGATTACCAGGTACACATACGACGACCTGTACCGGCTGACGGAAGTCTCCTACCCGGACGGGGAGAACGTCACCTACACCTACGACGCGGTTGGCAACCGGACGGCCCTGACCAGCTCCCGGGGCACCACCACCTACATCTATGACGCCGCCGACCGGCTGGTGGACATCGACGGCACCCCCTGCGCCTACGACGCCAACGGCAACCTCCTCTCCGTGGGAGACGCCGTCTACTATGCTTACGACGCCGCCAACCGGTTAATCAGTTACACCGACGGCGAGAAAACGCTTACCTTCAGCTACGACGGCGACGGCAACCGCGTCGGAATGAGCGTTGCCGGCAGTGTCTATGCTGAATACACCTACCTCAACGATCCCCTGGGAGGAATCGCCAGGGTACTGGTCGAAGAAGACGAGCTGAGCGGTTCCGGAAACAGTTACTTCTACGCCGGAAGGTTAATAGCCAGGGAAGGCCCGGAGGGGTTAATCTTTTATCACCCGGACGCCCTGGGCAGCACCAGCGTCATCAGCGATGTCTATGCCACCCCGCTGGTTCACTATACATACGACGCCTTCGGCAGCATCCGGTCCGTTACCGGCGATGTCTACCATAACCCGGTCCTCTTCACCGGGGAGTGGCAGGACCCGAGCGGGCTCATCTATCTTAGAGCACGGTATTATGACCCGGTTGCCGGGCGCTTCTTGACTAGGGACACCTATCCAGGAGAACTGGCCGATCCCGGAACGCTGCACCCGTACGTATACTGCGGGAACAATCCGGTTATCTACGTGGACCCCACCGGGGAGATTAGGATTTGCCAAGAGGGTGTCCAAGTCCACGGTGAGTTCAAGAAACTGGCAACGCTGTTATTCACGAGCGAAGCGTTGCGGGGGGTTAGATATATATGGGCTAACCAACCGATCTCTGCCATTATTGACGACTCGTCCCTGAAGCGCAGGCCGGATCTCGTGGCGGAGCTTCGTACCGGATGGATGGAGGTCTACGAACTGAAGCCCATTACCTACTACCACCGGAGCGATTTGCACCGCAGGGCGGAGAGGCAGATCGAGAGGTACGCCCAAGATGTGCGGGGAGGAAGAGGTACAACTCTTCTCTCCACCTTCCAGGGCAGGACGGTGACCACCATCAGCGTTGACCCACACCCGAGGGGAGAACTGGAGACCAGGCGGACCTATCAGTTGGAGACTTTTCCCCAGGAGCCGGGCATGATCTACTACCGGGAAGTGAGTAGCGAGTCTGTCCTGCACGTTAACC